>NZ_DASRXF010000024.1:0-19586 GCF_035654295.1 Noviherbaspirillum sp.
GGGAAGAGGTGGTGTAGGGCTAGCCGGTTATTAAGCGGCCAGAGCGTAACGTTCGTCGTTAGCAGTTATTTCATTTCCGGTTGGATTTACGAGGTGACCAGCCCTCGGTATGCCCTGCGCTGCTTTGTAACCCACGTCGAAACCAGGTCGTCCCCAAAACAGACAGCTATTGTACCTCACAAGATGGCGCCGCCCGTGGCGGTTTCAAGGGAGCGCCGCGAAAAAAATCGGAAGCAGCCCTTTCCCGGAAGCCAGCATCAGATGGCGCCCGGCGGGAAAAGTTCACGCGGCTTTTTGAATCAGCGCAAGCACATCGAGCGGTGTTTCGGCGATCACGTCCGCTTCCCACGTTGCGGGTTCGGCGTGTCCGCAATAACCCCATGCCGCGGCGACGGTCGCCATCCCGGCTGCACGGCCGGCTTGGACGTCGCGCAGATCGTCGCCCACGTACCAGCATTCCTCCGGCGCCAGTCCGAGGCGCTTGGCTGCCTCCAGCAAGGGGGCGGGGTGCGGCTTCGAATGGGGGGTGGTGTCGCCGGAAATGACGCAGGCGGCGTGGCCGAGTCCGATCTTCGGCACGAGCAGGTCGGTGAAACGCGCCGCCTTGTTCGTCACGATCCCCCACGCGAGCTTGCGCGTGGGCAAAGCGTCGAGCAGGTCAGGCATGCCGGCGAAGAGCGTCGTGTGGTCGGCAATTGCTGATTCGTAGGTGTCAAGGAAGGCGACGCGCAGCTCTTCGTAGCCTTCATCGCCCGGCTTGAGGCCGAAGGCGGCGCCGATCAGTCCTCGCGCGCCGGCGGAGGCAACCGGCCGGAGCACGTCGTAGGGTGTGGGTGCGAGGCCGCGGTCGGTGCGCACCTTGTTCATCGCTGCGGCGAGGTCGGGTGCGGTGTCGGCGAGCGTGCCGTCGAGGTCGAACAGGATGGCGCGAGGCGTAGGCAGGGTCATGGCAATCGGTGGATGTGGCGTTCACGAGCTCGTGCCGTGAACGCCGGGTCTTGCGGGTCGATCAAGCAGGAAGGCGGCAGGCCATCAGATAGTTGACGTCCGTGTCCTGGTTGAGCGAATAGATTTTGGTCAGCGGGTTGTAGGTCATGCCCTTCAGCGCGTCGACCTGCATGCCGGCGTCGCGAACATAAGCGGACAGTTCCGCCGGGGTGATGAACTTGGCGTAGTCGTGCGTACCCTTCGGCAGCATGCGCAAGACGTACTCGGCGCCGATGACGGCGAACAGGTAGGACTTGGGGTTGCGATTGATGGTGGAGAAGAAAACGTGGCCGCCCGGTTTGACGAGGGTGGCGCAGGCCTTGACGACGGCAGCCGGATCCGGCACATGCTCGAGCATCTCCATGCAGGTCACGACGTCGAAACTGCCCGGCTCGCGCGCGGCAAGCTGCTCGGCGGAGATCAGTTCATAACGGACCTGCACGCCGGATTCGAGGCTGTGCAGGTCGGCGACCTTCAATGCCTTTTCCGAGAGGTCGATACCGGTGACCTTGGCGCCCTTCTTCGCCATCGACTCGGCGAGGATGCCGCCGCCGCAGCCAATGTCGACAACATTCTTTCCGGCGAGCGGTGCGCGCGCGTTGATCCATTCGAGGCGAAGCGGATTGATCTCGTGCAGCGGGCGGAATTCGGAGGTCGGATCCCACCAACGATGGGCGAGATCACTGAATTTTTGGAGTTCTAGAGGATCGGCGTTCATAGGCTGAATGATAGCTGGATTGCGGCGGTTTGCGCATTTGCGTGCGCCCATAAAAAAACCCCGCCGAAGCGGGGTTTTGCCTCAGGCAAATCGATTATCGGGTACGGGTACCGACGACTTCGATTTCCACGCGGCGGTTCTTGGCGCGGCCACCAGCGGACTTGTTGTCAGCAACCGGTTGCTTCTCGCCCTTGCCTTCGGTGTAGACGCGGTTCGGCTCAACGCCCTTGGACACCAGATAGGCCTTCACGGCTTCTGCGCGGCGGACCGACAGTTTCTGGTTGTAGGTGTCGGAACCGATGGAGTCGGTGTGGCCGACGGCGATCACGACTTCCAGGTTCATGCCCTTCAGCTTGGAGGACAGGTCGTCCAGCTTGGCCTTGCCGTCCGGCTTCAGCACAGCCTTGTCGAAGTCGAAGAAGGTGTCAGCGGCGAAGGTGACCTTTTCGGAGACCGGAGCAGCCGGGGCGGGAGCGGGTGCCGGAGCCGGGGCGGGCGCCGGAGCTGCGGCCGGAGCCGGAGCAGCGGGCTTGACGATTTCGCCGTCGCAGCCGCCGACCGCATCGGCCGGGGTCCAGTAGCCGGTCCTCCAGCACAGGCCGAACGGATCGCGGGCGACTACGCCGCGGCTGTCCTGCAGGTAGGCGCTATTCGGGGTCTTAGCCTGGATGTCTTGCTGGGCAGATGCAGAAAAGGAAACCACTGCGGACGCAGCAAAGACGAGTTTTGCCAAATTATTCATATTTTTCCTCTTGGGTGAGATATCCGCAGACGAACTGCGCAACAAATACTACTTTCTGAAAAACTTTAGTGGAGAGCTATTAGATCATTTTTTTGCAAGATTGTTCACTTGCAATGCTCTTTAGTTAACTACATTTTGCCATAGCAGCGCATGGCGTCGGTTACTGCTAAATCAATCGGTCGGTGATTTTGACCATCCGTTGTGTTTTTGCAACGGATGGTCAGATTATGCTGGCAATTTTTCGGAACATCCGTTTTTGGTTGCCAACGTTCCTGAATTACTTGGCCAGTCCGCGAACCTCGACCACGACGCGGCGATTCGGTGCCAGGCACTCGATCAGCTGCTTGCGCGGCAGCTTGTCGTCGCAGGCTTTCACCGACTGGGTCTTGCCCGCCCCGAGGGTATCGATTTCAGCCTTCACGCCCTTGCTCTTGAGGTAGGCCGCCACTGCATCCGCGCGCTTCTCGGACAGCTTCTGGTTGTACTGCTGGGTGCCCAGGCGATCGGTATGGCCGGTGACCATGATGATGTCGACCTTGGAGCAATTGCCGAGCTTGGCGATGGCTTCGTCGTCGATGCGCTTCTTGGCCGCGTTGTTCAGGACAGCCTTGTTGAAGGCGAAGGTCTGGTCGGCGGCGAGGGTCAGCGCAAAGTCGCAGCGCTTCGGTGCTGCCGGCGCCGCAGCGGGAGCCGGCGCCGGTGCGGCGATGGCGGGCGCGGTCGGTTTTGCGACCGGGGGAACCAGTTCGCCGTCGCAGCCTGCCACGGCGTCGGCCGGAGTCCAGTAGCCGGCGCGCCAGCACAGACCGAAGGGACTGCGTGCGATGACGCCGCGGCCGTCCTGCAGGTATGCGCTCTTGTCGGGGTTTGCCTTGATGTCCGTCTGGGCCGTTGCGGCCGCTGCACTCAGACCGATGGTCGCTGCGAGGGCAAGGTGTTTGAGCATGTTTTTATTCCCTAGGTGGTTATTATAAGAATGCCAATTTACGCAATGAAACATTTTATTTAAACACATTTTCATCGCGTACGCCTCTAAATGGCGCAAGAAGCCGCGCATATCGGATCCCTTGGGCGGGGAAGCGATGGCTGCCATGCTAAAATCCAATGTTTGGCACCGCACTTTTTGCGCGGTGCCGGCATCTCGAACCTCAGCATAGACAAGCCGACTCGCCAATGGATCAATTCGCCAAAGAGACTATCCCGATTTCCCTTGAAGAAGAGATGCGCAAGAGCTACCTCGATTACGCAATGAGCGTGATCGTTGGTCGTGCGCTCCCCGACGTGCGCGACGGCCTCAAGCCCGTGCACCGCCGCGTGCTCTATGCGATGCACGAGACGAACAACGTGTGGAATCGCCCCTATGTGAAGTGCGCGCGCGTGGTCGGCGAAGTCATGGGTAAGTATCACCCGCACGGCGACCAGGCGATCTATGACACCCTGGTGCGCATGGCCCAGGATTTTTCGCTGCGCTACACGCTGGTCGATGGTCAGGGCAACTTCGGTTCGGTCGACGGCGACAATGCCGCGGCGATGCGTTATACCGAGTGCCGCCTCGACAAGATCTCCAGCGAACTGCTGGCCGACATCGAGAAGGAAACGGTCGACTTCCAGCCGAACTACGACGGCAAGGAAAAGGAGCCGTCGGTGCTGCCGACGCGCATCCCGAACCTGCTGATCAACGGCTCGTCCGGTATTGCGGTCGGCATGGCGACCAATATCCCGCCGCACAACATCTCGGAAGTGATCAACGGCTCGCTGCACGTGCTGCGCAACCCGGAATGCTCGATCGACGAACTGATCGAACTCATTCCGGCGCCCGATTTCCCGACAGGCGGCATCATCTACGGCGTCTCGGGCGTGCGTGACGGCTACCGCACCGGCCGCGGCCGCGTGGTGATGCGCGCCAAGACCCACTTCGAAGAATTCGGCAAGGACAACCGCACGGCGATCATCGTCGACGAGCTGCCCTATCAGGTGAACAAGAAGTCGCTGCTCGAGCGCATTGCAGAGCTGGTGCGCGACAAGAAGCTGGACGGCATCTCGGACATCCGCGACGAGTCCGACAAGTCGGGCATGCGCGTGGTGATCGAGCTCAAGCGCGGCGAAGTACCGGAAGTCGTGCTCAACAACCTCTACAAGCAGACGCAACTGCAGGACACCTTCGGCATGAACATGGTGGCGCTGGTCGATGGCCAGCCGAAGCTGCTGAACCTGAAGCAGATGCTGGAGTGCTTCCTGTCGCACCGCCGCGAAGTGGTGACGCGCCGCACGGTGTTCGAACTGCGCAAGGCGCGCGAACGCGGCCACGTGCTGGAAGGCCTCGCGGTCGCGCTGGCAAACATCGACGACTTCATCGCCATCATCAAGGCAGCGCCCACGCCGCCGATCGCGAAGTCGGAGTTGATGGCGCGCGCCTGGGATTCCTCGGTGGTGCGCGACATGCTCGCTCGTGCAGCCGGCGAGAACGTCGGCGGCGCGGACGCCTTCCGTCCGGAGAACCTGCCGAAGCACTACGGCATCCAGCCGGATGGCCTGTACAAGCTGTCCGACGACCAGGCGCAGGAAATCCTGCAGATGCGCTTGCAGCGCCTGACCGGCCTCGAGCAGGACAAGATCGTCAACGAGTACAAGGAAGTGATGGCGCAGATCGCCGACCTGCTCGACATCCTCGCCAAGCCGGAACGCGTGACGGCGATCATTTCGGACGAGCTGGCCGCCGCCAAGCACGAGTACGGCGACGGCGCCAAGGATACCCGCCGTTCGACCATCGAACATAACGCCACCGACCTCGAGACCGAAGACCTGATCGCACCGCAGGACATGGTGGTGACGCTGTCGCACTCCGGCTACATGAAATCGCAGCCGGTGTCCGAGTACCGCGCGCAGAAGCGCGGCGGACGCGGCAAGCAGGCAATGGCGACCAAGGAAGATGACTGGATCGACCAGCTGTTCATCGCCAACACGCATGATTACATCCTCTGCTTCTCGAACCGCGGCCGCCTGTACTGGCTGAAGGTCTGGGAAGTGCCGCAGGGTTCGCGCAACTCGCGCGGCAAGCCGATCGTCAACATGTTCCCGCTGCAGGACGGCGAGAAGATCACGGTGGTGCTGCCGCTGTCCGGCGACAACCGCAGCTTCCCCGAGGACCATTACGTGTTCATGTCGACCAGCCTCGGTACGGTGAAGAAGACCCCGCTGACCGAATTCAGCAATCCGCGCAAGGCCGGCATCATCGCGGTCGACCTGGACGAGGGCGACTTCCTGATCGGCGCCGCGCTGACCGACGGCAAGCATGATGTGATGCTGTTCTCCGATGCCGGCAAGGCCGTGCGCTTCGACGAAAACGATGTCCGTCCGATGGGCCGTCTTGCGCGTGGCGTGCGCGGCATGAACCTCGAGGACGGCCAGCAGGTGATCGCGCTGCTGGTGGCCGAGAACGAACAGCAGTCGGTGCTGACCGCAACCGAAAACGGCTTCGGCAAGCGGACGCCGATCACCGAATACACCCGCCATGGCCGCGGCACCAAGGGCATGATCGCGATCCAGACCACCGAGCGCAACGGCAAGGTCGTTGCCGCCACCCTGGTGGAAGAGCGCGACGAGATCATGCTGATCACGACCGGAGGCGTTCTGATCCGCACACGCGTTGCCGAGATCCGTGAAATGGGCCGCGCAACGCAAGGCGTAACCCTGATCGCGGTCGAAGACGGCACCAAGCTGTCCGGCCTGCAGCGCATCGTCGAGTCGGATGTCGATGACTTGAACGGTACTGACAACGGCGGCGAAAATGGCAGCGAAAGCGGCGCAGCTGACAACGGCGCCGCCGAGAGCACCGGAGCGGAGGAGTAATGAGCCGCGTCTACAATTTCTCGGCCGGCCCGGCTGTCCTGCCGCAGGAAGTGCTGCAGCAGGCCGCCGAGGAAATGCTCGACTGGCACGGCAGCGGCATGTCCGTGATGGAAATGAGCCATCGCGGCAAGGAGTTCATCTCGATTTACGAAGCGGCGGAGCGCGACCTGCGCGAGCTGCTCGCGGTGCCGTCGAACTACCGCATCCTGTTCCTGCAGGGTGGCGGCATCGGCGAAAACGCGATCGTGCCGATGAACCTGCTCGGCAGGAAGTCCCAGCCGTCCGTCGCCGATTTCGTCCACACCGGCTCCTGGTCGGGCAAGTCGATCAAGGAAGCGAAGAAATACTGCAACGTGAATGTCGCCGCTTCGTCCGAGGCCGGCAAGTTTGCATCCATTCCGCCGCGCGATAGCTGGAAGCTGTCCAGCGACGCCGCATACGTGCACATCTGCACCAACGAGACGATCGACGGCGTCGAGTTCCAGTACACGCCGGACGTGGGCGACGTGCCGCTGGTGGCGGACATGTCTTCGCACATCCTGTCGCGCGCGGTCGATGTCTCGCGCTACGGTGTGATCTTCGCCGGTGCGCAGAAGAACATCGGCCCCGCCGGCGTCACGCTCGTGATCGTGCGCGACGACCTGCTCGGCCACGCATTGCCGATCTGCCCGTCCGCCTTCGACTGGAAACTCGTTGCCGAGAACAACTCGATGTACAACACCCCGCCGACGTACGGGATCTACATCGCCGGCCTGGTATTCCAGTGGCTCAAGCGGCAGGGCGGGGTTGCGGCAATGGAACAGCGCAATATTGCGAAAGCCTCGCTGTTGTACGACTATCTGGATTCGACGGATTTCTACAGCAATCACATTGCGAAGGATTGCCGCTCGCGCATGAACGTGCCGTTCTTCCTGAAGGACGAGTCGCTGAACGAGGCCTTCCTCGCCGGCGCCAAGGAGCGCAACCTGCTGCAGCTCAAGGGCCACAAGTCCGTGGGCGGCATGCGCGCATCGATCTACAACGCGATGCCGATGGAAGGCGTGCAGGCGCTGGTCGATTACCTGAAAGACTTCGAGAAGAAGCACGGATAACGCCTTTCGGGGGCAGCGGCCGCTGCCCCGGAACGACCCAAGATGATGAGCGACGATAAACTCAAACCCCTTCGCGAGCAGATCGATTCGATCGACGCGCAGATCCTCGACCTGCTCAACCGCCGCGCGCAGGTGGCGCAGGAAGTCGGCCATGTGAAGGCCGAAACCAATGCGCCGGTATTCCGCCCCGAACGCGAAGCGCAAGTGCTGCGCAAGGTGGCCGACAACAATCCCGGCCCGCTCGCCAGCCATGACGTGCAGACCATCTTCCGCGAAATCATGTCCTCCTGCCGTGCGCTGGAACGGCGCGTGACGGTGGCCTATCTCGGACCGGCCGGCACCTTCAGCGAACAGGCGGTGTACCAGCAATTCGGCCACGCGGTCGAAGGCTTGCCTTGCAGCTCCATCGATGAAGTGTTCCGTGCTGCGGAGGCCGGGACGGCGGATTTCGGCGTAGTGCCGGTGGAAAACTCTTCCGAAGGCGCGATCAACCGCACGCTCGACCTGTTGCTGCAGACGACGCTGTCCATCAGCGGCGAGCTCTCGATCCCGGTGCATCACAGCCTCATGACCAAGAACGGCACGATGGACGGCGTAACGCGCATCTGCGCGCATTCGCAGGCCCTCGCGCAATGCCAGGTCTGGCTGAACATGAATTACCCGCACGTGGAGCGCCAGGCAGTGGCGTCGAATGGCGAAGCGGCGCGCATCGCCAGCGAAGATCCGACCGCGGCAGCAATCGCCGGCGAGATCGCCGGCCAGCGATACAACCTAGGTGTGGTGAAGGCGCACGTGCAGGACGACCCGCACAACCGAACCCGCTTCGCCGTGATCGGCCGGCTCCAGCCCGCGCCCTGCGGCAAGGACCAGACTTCACTTGTGCTCGCGGTGCCGAACAAGGCAGGCGCCGTGTACAACATGCTTGCGCCGCTGGCCACGCATGGCGTGTCGATGACGCGTTTCGAGTCGCGTCCGGCGCGCATGGGCACCTGGGAGTACTACTTCTATGTCGACGTGGAAGGCCATGTGCAGGACCAGAAGGTCGCCAGGGCGATGGCCGAGCTGAAGCAGAATGCACCGTTCTTCAAGGTGCTCGGCTCGTATCCGTTTAGTTTGTAGTTTGTTCCGCCGCTTCCGGGCGCGCCTGCGCGTGCCTGTTGCGGCACCTGTTCAGGAAAACCTCATGTCACTCCAATTCGGACCCGATTACGTTCGCGCCATTGCTCCCTACCAGGGAGGGAAACCGATCGCGGAAGTTGCCCGCGAATTCGGCCTCGACGAAGCAAAGATCATCAAGCTCGCATCGAATGAAAATCCGCTCGGCATGCCGGAGTCGGCCAAGCAGGCCATGCTCAAGGCTGTTGCCGACATTGGCCGTTACCCCGATTCGAACGGTTTCGAGCTGAAGCAGGCGATCACCGCGAAGTACGGCGTGCCGCAGGAATGGATCACGCTCGGCAACGGCAGCAACGATATCCTGGAGCTGGCGGCACATGCCTTCGTCCAGCCTGGCCAGGCAGTGGTCTTTGCGCAGTATTCGTTTGCCGTCTACCCGCTCGCCACGCAAGCCGTCGGCGGACGTGCGATCGCTGTCCCTGCGAAGAACTTTGGCCATGACCTGGCGGCGATGGCCGCGGCGATTACCCCGGATACCAAGCTGGTGTTCATCGCCAACCCCAACAATCCGACCGGCACCTTCATCCCCGCAGCCGAGATCGAGGCATTCCTGAAGAAAGTGCCGCAGGAGGTGGTCGTCGTGCTGGACGAGGCCTATAACGAGTATCTCGCTCCCGAGCAGCAGTACGACTCGGTGCAATGGGTGAAGCAGTATCCGAACCTGCTGGTGTCGCGCACCATGTCCAAGGCCTACGGTCTGGCCGGCCTGCGCATCGGCTTCGGTATCGCCCAACCGGCGATCACGGACCTGCTCAACCGTATCCGCCAGCCGTTCAACGTGAATTCGATGGCGCAGGCAGCCGCCGTCGCAGCGCTGACCGATGCCGAATTCCTGAAGAAAAGCGCGCAGCTCAACGCCGACGGCTATCGCCAGCTGACCAAGGCTTTCGATGCGATGGACGTCGAGTACGTACCCTCGTACGGCAACTTCGTGCTGATCAGGGTGGGCACCGATGACGGCGCCGGCGCGCGCGTCAACCTCGCCCTGCTCAAGCGCGGCATCATTGTGCGCCCGGTGGGCAACTACGGCCTGCCGCAGTGGCTCCGCGTATCGATCGGCTTGCCCGAGGAAAACGAGGCGTTCATCGCAGCGCTGAAACAAGTGCTGGCCTGAGCGGAGCAATAGTGGCGCCTCCCCTGTTCAGCAAAATATCGATCTTCGGCGTCGGCCTGATCGGCGGCTCGTTCGCCCTCGCGTTGAAGAAGGCCGGCGTGGTCGGTAAGGTCGTCGGGGTGGGGCGCAGTGCGGCGTCGCTCGCCCGCGCAAAAGAACTCGGCATCGTCGATATCGCCAGCACGTCCGTCGAAGAAGCCGTGCAGGGCGCCGACCTGATCCTGCTTGCCGCGCCAGTGGCGCAAACCGAAGCGATCCTCAGGTCAATCGAACCCTGGCTGCAGCCGGGCACTGTGGTCACCGATGCGGGCAGCACCAAGACCGACGTGGTGGAGGCAGCTCGTGCGGCGCTCGGAACCAAGATTGCGCAGTTCGTTCCGGGCCACCCGATTGCCGGTCGTGAACAGAACGGGCCGGACGCGGCGATCGTTGATTTGTATATCGGCAAGAAAACGGTCATTACGCCGTTGCGAGAAAATGCAGAGGCCGATGTCGCACGCGTGGCGCAAGCATGGGAACTATGCGGCGCGATCATTCACAAGTTGACCCCGGAAGAGCATGACCGCGTATTCGCCTCGGTGAGCCACCTGCCGCACCTGCTTGCCTATGCACTGGTCGACGACGTGGCACGCAAGCCGCACGCCGACCTGCTGTTCCAGTATGCCGCGAGCGGCTTTCGCGATTTCACCCGCATCGCCGGATCGTCGCCGGAAATGTGGCGCGATATTTCGCTGGCCAACCAGCTTGCCCTGCTGGGCGAGCTGGATGCCTACATGGCGCAACTGGTGCAACTGCGCGGATTGCTTGCGGAACGAAACGGCAAGGCGATCGAAGCGGTCTATGCGAATGCGCAACGCGCGCGGCAGAACTGGATCAAAACGATCGAGGCTGCCGAACAACAGAACAAGCAAGGCGGCGACTAATGAAGCATTATCCCTATCACCTCGACCTGAAACCGGCGATGCATGCCCAGGGCACGGTTCGCCTGCCCGGATCGAAAAGCATTTCCAACCGCATCCTGTTGCTTGCGGCGCTGTCGCAGGGAACGACGAAGATTTTCGACCTCCTTGCCTCGGATGACACTCATGTCATGCTGATGGCCTTGCAAAAGCTCGGCGTGAAATGGGAGCAGATCGGCGAATCCCAGGATTACATCGTCCATGGTGTCAACGGCGTTCTGCCGGTGCATCAGGCGGACTTGTTCATGGGTAATGCCGGCACCGCGATCCGGCCCCTTACGGCGGCACTGGCGGTGATCGGCGGCGACTACACGCTTCACGGCGTGTCGCGCATGCATGAGCGTCCCATCGGCGACCTCGTCGATGCCCTGAACGCCGTCGGCACGCAGATCGAGTACACGGGACAGCCGGGCTATCCGCCGCTGCACATCCGCCGCGGTCATATCCATGCGGAGCGCATGCAGGTGCGGGGCAATGTGTCGAGCCAGTTCCTCACGGCGTTGCTGATGGCTGCGCCCTTGATGGCGATTGAGCATGCCGTCACGATCGAGGTCGTTGGCGAATTGATCTCCAAGCCCTACATCGAAATCACGCTTAATCTGATGCAACGTTTCGGCGTCAAGGTGGAGCGCGCGGGCTGGCAGGCCTTCACGATTCCGGCCGGGCAGAAATATGTCAGCCCGGGCAGCATTCATGTCGAAGGCGATGCGTCGTCCGCATCGTATTTCCTGGCGGCCGGCGCCATCGCCGGCGGTCCGGTACGCGTGGAAGGCGTGGGCCGCGACAGCATCCAGGGTGATGTTCGCTTTGTCGAAGCGCTGGAACGCATGGGCGCGAGCATTACGATGGGCGACAACTGGATCGAAGCAAGATCGAACGGCGTGCTGAAGGCCATCGATGCGGACTTCAACCACATCCCGGATGCGGCGATGACGATCGCAGTGGCGGCGCTGTATGCGGACGGACCGAGCACGCTGCGTAACATCGGGAGCTGGCGCGTCAAGGAAACCGACCGCATTGCCGCGATGGCAACCGAATTGCGCAAGGTCGGCGCAACGGTCGAGGAAGGGCCGGATTATCTTCGTGTGGTGCCGCCGGCGGAAATCCAGGCAGCAGCAATCGATACCTATGACGACCACCGCATGGCAATGTGCTTCTCCCTTGCATCGCTCGACGGTGCCGGAAGGCGCGGCAACACCATGCGGATCAACGACCCGAAGTGCGTCGCCAAGACCTTCCCCGATTACTTCGAGGCATTCGCCCAAATTGCCCGGGACAAGCTGATCTGACCGGCAGCACCCTCATTGCTGCACGGAGAGCCAAAAACGATGCAAACCCATTCCATTCCAGTCATCACGATCGACGGGCCCACGGCTTCCGGAAAAGGGACTGTCGCCAACCGCGTTGCGCAGAAGCTCCATTTCCATTACCTCGATTCCGGCGCGCTTTACCGCCTCACCGCGCTCAGCGCACTGCGCCATGAAGTGCCGTTGAACGATGAGCACGGACTGGCAAAAGTGGCGGAAAAGCTGCCGTGCCGCTTCGTCGGCGACGAGATCTGGCTGGGCAATGAAAACGTCACCGCCGCCATCCGCGCCGAGGAAGTCGGCAACACGGCCTCGAAAATTGCCGCTTTGCCAACCGTGAGGCAGGCCTTGGCAGGCCTGCAGCTCGGCTTCAGGATTCCGCCCGGCCTGGTGGCCGACGGCAGGGATATGGGCACCGTTATTTTCCCCCATGCAGTGCTCAAGGTATTCCTTACCGCAAGCGTCGAGGCACGTGCGGAAAGGCGGTATAAGCAATTGATTGACAAGGGTTTTCCTGCTAATATGGAAGACCTTCTCAAGGATTTGAGGGAGCGGGACGCGCGCGATTCAAACCGCGCGATCGCGCCCTTGAAGCCCGCGGAAGGCGCACACATCTTGGATACTTCGCACATGACTGCCGACGAGGCCGTCGAGCAGGTTCTGAAATGGTATGCGGCAGTAAAAAAACAGTCGTAGCAGTTCGGCTGTTCTCGTAGTGCAAATGTAGTGCGATTGGTGCCCGGCAGGCGCAAGGCCTTCCCGGGTGTTGATTAACTTAACCCAGTGCATGACCACAAGACGCGATCATCGCTGGCCAACCATCTTTCTTTTATGTCTACTGCGCAACAACAAAACACCGGTGCCGAAAGCTTTGCAGCCCTGTTCGAGGAATCCATTGCCCGTCAGGACATGCGTTCCGGTGAAGTGATTTCCGCTGAAGTCGTCCGTGTCGATTACAACTTTGTGGTCGTGAACGCGGGCCTGAAATCCGAAGCATTCATTCCCATCGAAGAATTCAAGAACGACAGCGGTGAAGTCGAAGTCAAGGTCGGCGACTTCGTGACCGTTGCGATCGAATCGCTCGAAAACGGTTTCGGCGACACCATCCTGTCCCGCGACAAGGCCAAGCGCCTGGCTTCCTGGCTCGCCCTCGAAAAGGCGATGGAATCCGGCGAGATCGTCACCGGCACCGTCAACGGCAAGGTCAAGGGCGGCCTGACTGTCCTGACCAACGGCATTCGTGCATTCCTCCCGGGTTCGCTGGTCGACACCCGCCCGGTGAAGGACACCACGCCGTACGAAGGCAAGACCATGGAATTCAAGGTCATCAAGCTGGACCGCAAGCGCAACAACGTTGTGCTGTCCCGCCGCGCCGTCATCGAGGAATCGATGGGCGAAGAGCGCGCCAAGCTGATGGAAACCCTGAAGGAAGGCACCATCGTCACCGGTATCGTCAAGAACATCACCGATTACGGCGCGTTCGTTGACCTCGGCGGCATCGACGGCCTGCTGCACATCACCGACCTGGCATGGCGCCGCGTGCGTCACCCGTCGGAAGTGCTGTCCGTCGGCCAGGAAATCACCGCCAAGGTCCTCAAGTACGATCAGGAAAAGAACCGCGTCTCCCTGGGCGTCAAGCAACTGGGCGACGATCCGTGGACCGGTCTGTCCCGTCGTTATCCGCAAGGCACCCGCCTGTTCGGCAAGGTCACCAACCTGACCGACTACGGTGCGTTCGTGGAAGTCGAGCAGGGCATCGAAGGCCTGGTGCACGTCTCCGAAATGGACTGGACCAACAAGAACGTGGCGCCGAACAAGGTTGTCCAGCTGGGCGACGAAGTCGAAGTCATGGTTCTGGAAATCGACGAAGAGCGTCGTCGTATCTCCCTCGGCATGAAGCAGTGCAAGCCGAATCCGTGGGATGACTTCGCAATGAACCACAAGAAGGGCGACAAGGTGAAGGGCGCGATCAAGTCGATCACCGACTTCGGCGTGTTCATCGGCCTGCCGGGCAACATCGACGGCCTGGTCCACCTGTCCGACCTGTCCTGGACCGAGGCTGGCGAAGAAGCCGTCCGCAAGTTCAAGAAGGGCGACGAGCTGGAAGCCGTGGTTCTGGCAATCGACGTCGAGCGCGAGCGCGTTTCCCTGGGCGTCAAGCAACTGGAAGGCGACCCGTTCAACAACTTCGTTGCAATGAACGACAAGGGCGCTGTCGTGACCGGTACCGTCAAGTCGGTCGAGCCGAAGGGCGCCGTGATCCAGCTGTCCGACGAGGTCGAAGGCTACCTGCGTGCATCCGAAATCTCCCGCGATCGCGTGGAAGATGCCGGTACCCACGTGAAGGCTGGCGACAAGATCGAAGCCATGATCATCAACATCGACCGCAAGGCACGCAGCATCCAGCTGTCCATCAAGGCGAAGGACAATGCCGAGACGCAGGAAGCCATGCAGAAGATGTCCGCTGATTCCAGCGCTGCATCCGGCACCACCAGCCTGGGCGCACTGCTGAAGGCCAAGCTCGACAACAAGCAATAAGGTCGAAACCGTAAATGACTAAGTCCGAGCTGATTGCCCGCTTGGCCGAGCGTTATCCGCAGCTGGTTGCAAAGGATGCGGATTACGCGGTGAAAACCATTCTTGATGCAATGGCCGAGGCATTGTCCAACGGCCAGCGCATCGAGATTCGCGGCTTCGGGAGCTTTGCGCTGAACAGCCGTCCGCCGCGCATCGGGCGCAATCCGAAGTCGGGCGACAAGGTGATGGTTCCTGAAAAACGGGTTCCGCACTTCAAGCCCGGCAAGGAGTTGCGCGAACGCGTGGACGCCATGGTTGGCCAGCCGATCAAGGAAGACTAGGAAGTTATTTGCAGGAATCAAAACGGCATCTTCGGATGCCGTTTTTTTTGCCTCGCCCGGTTCCCATGCGCAAGCATTGCCCTGCAGCGTGGTCGCGCGCGAAACTTCACGTACAATTTCACCCTGTCAGTAGAGAGCCACGGCCAGAGTGCATGACCCATTCCATCAATAAGGACGCCGCGCCATGAAAATCGTGTTCAGAATCGTTGCGGCCATTCTCTTCATCATCTTCTTCGGCTTTGCCCTGAAGAACACCCAGGAAGCATCGCTGCGCTTCTTCTTCGATTACGAAGTCCGCGGACCGCTCGTCCTGTTGCTGCTGTCGTTTTTCGCAGCCGGCGCCGCGCTCGGCATCCTGGCCATGATCCCCACCTTGTTCCGCTATCGTCGCGACCTGGCCAAGCACAAGAAGGCAATGACGGCGATGGAGCAGGAAAATGAGGCCAAGCGGATGGCGCGCGTCCAGCCGCCGCAGCCCGATTCGGTCGTGAACAAATAACCTGAAAAGAACAAGAACACATGGAATTCGAAACCTGGTGGCTGCTTGGCATTCCGATTTTCTTCGGCCTCGGCTGGATCGCCGCGCGCGTCGATATCAACCAGCTCGTCTCGGAATCGCGCAGCCTGCCGCGCGGCTACTTCAAGGGCCTGAATTTTCTGCTGAACGAGCAGCCGGACAAGGCGATCGACGCCTTCATCGAAATCGTCAAGCTCGACCCGGAAACGATCGAGTTGCATTTCGCGCTCGGCAACCTGTTCCGCCGGCGCGGCGAGATGGAGCGCGCGATCCGCGTGCACCAGAACCTCCTTGCACGTCCCGACCTGCCGCTGGACTACAAGCTGCAATCGCAGTACGAACTGGGACAGGATTACCTGAAGGCCGGCCTGCTCGACCGTGCCGAAGAGACCTTCAATGGACTGGTCGACACGCAGTACGGCGCGCAAGCGAGAAGGGCGCTGCTTGAAATCTACCAGCGCGAAAAGGAATGGCTGCGCGCCATCGACGCAGCGCGGGCATTGCAGGAGTCCGGCGCCGGCGCGAAGCAGAAGGAAATCGCCCAGTTCTATTGCGAGCTGGCTCAGGATGAGCTGGTGCATACCCATCCGGACGCCGCCCTGTCGATGCTCGAAAAGGCGCTCGCGGCCGATCGCAGCAATGTGCGCGCCGCGATCCTCATCGGCGACGTACACCTGGCAAAGGGCGATACCGAAGCGGCGCTGATGGCATGGCGCCGTGTCGAGCAGCAGAGCGTGCCGCATGTCTCCCTCGTCGCCCAGCGCCTGATGGACGGTTATCGTGCCGTCGGCCGTCCGCAGGAAGGATTGAACCTGCTCAAGAGCTATCTTGCCGAGGCGCCATCTATCGACCTGCTCGAAGTCGTATTCAAGGCGGTGCTCGAACTCGACGGTGTGGATGCCGCCAACCAGTTGGTGAGCGACGAATTGCGACGCACGCCCACGCTCCTCGGGCTCGACAAGCTGCTCGAAGCGCGCCTGATGGAAGCACCGCCGGAAGTGCGGCCGGAGCTGTCGCTGGTCAAGAACCTGGTGCACGGCTACACGCAGAAACTGGCGCGCTATCAGTGCAGCCAGTGCGGCTTCAAGGCGCGCCAGTTCTATTGGCAGTGCCCGGGTTGCAGCCAATGGGAATCGTACCCGCCGCGACGCACTGAAGAACTCAACGTGATGAATTAGCGCGTCCCCTGGGAACGCCCGAACCGAACTCCGATATGAATGACATGACCCCTCCGCAGAAGAGCCCGCGTATCCTCGTCGTGGGCGATGTGATGCTGGACCGCTATTGGTTCGGCGATGTGAGCCGCATTTCTCCGGAGGCGCCGGTGCCGGTGGTGCGCGTGGAACGGCGCGAGGAAAGGCTGGGAGGCGCCGCCAACGTCGCGCGCAATACCGTAGCGCTGGGGGCACAGGCGGGCCTGCTGGGCGTGGTCGGCACCGACGAGGCCGGCGACGTCGTGCAGCGGCTGCTGACCGAACTGCGCATCGACTGTTTCCTCAACCGTGATACAGCGATCTCCACCATCATCAAGCTGCGCGTGATCGGCCGCCAGCAGCAACTGCTGCGCATCGATTTCGAGGCGCCGCCGAGCGAAGCCGTGCTGCGCGACAAGCTGACCCAGTACAACAGTTTGGTGCAGCAATATGACGTGATCGTCCTTTCCGACTATGCGAAAGGGAGCCTGGTCAACGTCGCGCACATGATCGAAGCCGGCAAGCGCCTCGGCAAGACCATCCTTGTCGATCCCAAGGGGGAAGATTTCACGCGCTACAAGGGCGCGTCGATCCTCACGCCGAACAAGTCCGAACTGCGCCATATCGTCGGTACCTGGACAAGCGAGGAAGACCTGACCAACCGGGCGCAGAACCTGCGCCGCTCGCTGGATCTCGAGGCGTTGCTCCTCACGCGGTCGGAAGAAGGCATGACGCTCTATACCGACGCCGAGGTGTTTCACATCCCGACCGTTGCGCGCGAAGTGTTCGACGTATCCGGCGCAGGCGACACGGTGATCGCTACCCTTGCGACCATGCTCGGGGCGGGAAAGTCCCTGCCGGACGCCGTATCGATCGCCAACCGCGCGGGCGGAATCGTCGTCGGCAAACTGGGTACGGCGACAGTCACCAAGGAAGAACTCTTCTCCTGAGCCATTTTTTCCGAAAATCGATGATGGCTTTTTGATAACTTTAAAGTTATCATTTCTATAACATTGGGCGGCTGTCCGATGTTTTCATCGTTTCATTCGGAGAAAAACCATATGCTGAAAAAACTCTTGCTTTCGATAGCAGTATTTGCCGCGACGGCCGGCTTTGCCTTTGCTCAGGTGGATGTCAACAAGGCAGACCAGGCGGCGCTCGACGGCGTCAAGGGAATCGGACCGAAAATGTCCAAGGCGATCCTCGACGAACGCCAGAAGGGTGGCAACTTCAAGGACTGGCCGGATCTGGAGGGACGCGTGAAAGGTGTCGGCGAAAAGAATGCGATCAGGTTGTCGGACGCCGGCCTGACGGTCAACGGTCAGCCGCGCAATGCGGCGGCGCCTGCCAAGGAGGAAAAGAAGGCAATGCCGGGCGAAAGCCGCAAGGATGGCAAGAAGGAAGAGGCCAGGAAGTAATCAAGGCAGCTTCCAATGAAAAGCCCCGCTTCGCACAAGCGGGGTTTTTTTCGGGGCCTGTTCGGGGCCTATATGGCGAACGCGCGTGCGCATGCGCGTCCGAGTAAAATGACGCTTTTACCAAGCAGCCTTTTCACGACATGCCTTACCTGACCATCGAAGACACAATCGGCAATACCCCGCTGGTGCAGCTCAAGCGGATTCCCGGAGAGGACGCTGCGCGGCGCAACAATGTCATTCTCGGGAAACTGGAGGGTAACAATCCCGCGGGTTCGGTGAAGGATCGGCCCGCGCTGTCGATGATCATGCATGCCGAGGAGCGTGGCGAGATCAAGCCCGGCGACACGCTGATCGAAGCTACCAGCGGCAACACCGGCATTGCGCTTGCAATGGCGGCGGCCTTGCGCGGATACAAGATGGTGCTGCTGATGCCCGAGAACCTGAGCGAAGAGCGGCGCCAGAGCATGGCGGCCTACGGCGCGAAGATCGTGCTCACGCCGAAGACCGGCGGCATGGAATACGCGCGCGACCTCGCCGAGCAGATGCAGAAGGAAGGCAAGGGCATCATTCTCGACCAGTTCGCCAATCCCGATAATCCGCGCTCGCATTACGAAGGTACCGGTCCTGAAATCTGGCGCGATACGGAAGGCCGGATCACGCATTTCGTCAGCGCGATGGGAACGACCGGAACGATCGTCGGCGTCTCGCGTTATCTTCGTGAGCAGAATCCTGCAGTGCGCATCATTGGTGCGCAGCCGGAAGAGGGATCGCAGATTCCCGGCATCCGCAAGTGGCCGGAAGCTTACCTGCCGAAGATCTTCGACAAGAGCTGTGTCGACCAGCTCGAATACGTCAGCCAGGCCGCCGCGGAACAGATGGCGCGCCGGATGGCGATGGAGGAAGGAATCTTTTGCGGAATTTCGGCGGCCGGCGCCTGCGAAGTGGCGATGCGAATTTCGCAAACGGTGGAGAACGCGACAATCGTATTCATCGTCTGCGACCGCGGCGACCGCTACCTGTCGACGGGCGTGTTCCCCGCCTAGCCGCCGCCTGGGAACTTGCAGGCGGGGCAGTGACGAATCTTATCGTGCTGCTTTATTCGTGCTGTTCCATGCCGGCTGCTGCCTGCGGCGCATCCTTCGGCTTGAACTGCTTGTCGCTGATACGGAATTTGTCGCGGCGGTCACCCATCAGGATGCGCAGTTCCTTGATGCTCAGGTCGCTCACCTCATGCATGCGGATCAGCAGCGACGCGCCGACCGGCAGGCGGCGATGACGGATCTTGCTGATCACCGGCGGTGCCACTTCCAGTGCGCGCGAAAGCGCAGCGTCGTTCTTCAGGTTCAGTTTTTCGATAAGCGCGTCCAGCAGGTTGTTCGGGTCGTAATTCACCTGGTCGGCGAGACGAGTACCGGTGCGCTTGTTGTTATCCGTGTTGTCCATGGCATTGTCTTAATGAGTAGTCAAAGTCACAATAGTTCCGGACTGCAAGCTGATTATACAGAGAAACAATTTGCTTATCTGGAAAGTGTATCAGCTTTGTGACATATCTTGCATGACCGGGATGCAATAGGTAGCACTACCACAATTGCCGTGTAGACACTACTTGCATAAATGCAATATAGTAAAGAAATTTCAAAAAAGCAATATTAGAATC
>NZ_DASRXF010000025.1:0-30024 GCF_035654295.1 Noviherbaspirillum sp.
GAAGCCGAACGATTCGCAACGCATCCAGCGCGCGCTGGAAATCTTCGCACTCACCGGGCAACCGATGTCGCAGTTGCTCGCGCGCGCACCGAAGGCCGAGCTGCCGTTCGACATCCTGCCGCTGTCGCTCGAACCCTCGGATCGCAGCATCCTGCACCAGCGCATTGCCGCCCGCTTCGACGCGATGCTTAACGCGCCAGGCGGAGGACTGTTGCAAGAAGTCGCCGGATTGCGCACCCGCGGCGACCTGCACCTCGGCCTGCCGTCGATGCGCTGTGTCGGCTACCGCCAGGCGTGGGAATACCTGGACGGCGCCTGCGATTTTGCGACAATGCGCGACAAGGGGATTTTCGCGACGCGGCAACTGGCAAAACGGCAACTTACCTGGCTGCGTTCCATGGATGACCGGTTTGTCATCGACTGCAATGCGCCGGATGCGGCGCGCTCCGTATTCACCAAGGTCGCAACGACGCTTGATGGTTCGCAAGCAGGAAAGTGTTGACAAGCGTTACGGGATTGCGCATAATTTAGGGCTATTTTGGTGATATAGCTCAGCTGGTTAGAGCACAGCACTCATAATGCTGGGGTCGGTGGTTCAAGTCCACCTATCACCACCAAATACCTGTAAGTGAATCAATCACTTGCACAAACAAAGCCGATCCCTTGAGATCGGCTTTTTTGTCTGTGGACTTTTTGTGGACTTCTTCCGCAGGCAAACAAGCGATGGGCGACTTCTTTGATGGCAAGGCCGGCTCTGCATAGGAGATAAGGTTGACTGAATTCAGGGGGGCGCGCGGCTCCAACACAGGCGATGACTTTCACGAACTGTGGGCGACCCGCCATGCCATTCGCCTTCTGGCGAACAATGACGACCTTGAGGCCCTGACGGTTGAAGGACTTGCCGCCACGGATGAGGCCGGAACGGCAGTAGAAACTTGGGATGGTGTTGACTGCGCCCTATACTTTGGCGGTCGGGACGCAGCGACAGCAAGGCATGTGGTTCTTGAGCAGTTGAAATATTCTGCCGCCACGCCTGACGCACCGTGGACGGTTGCCAGACTAGCTGGGGGCATGCGGCGGGATAAGTCAGTCATCGCCCGTTTGGCGAAGGCCTGGCACGGCTTGCGCGGCCTTCGCCAAGGCCGCTCAGATCCAGATGTTGTTCTGATCAGCAACCAACCTGTTGACCAAGAGGTCGTTTTAGCCTTCGCCCGTTCGGCAAAGAATCCTTCGGCCATACCAACAAGAAAGCCGGGTGACAAGGCGGCGGCAGAAGCCAAACTGGCTTATGCAGCTGGGCTGGACGCGACAGAATTTCAAGCCTTCTCCGCGTCGATCCGCTTCGAGGCGGGTGCCGGCTCGCGCTTTGCACTTGAAGAACAAGTGCTGCGGACCATCGCGGACTGGACCGATCACGACGTCCAGCGCGTTGTAACGGACCTGAGGCAATTCGTCAGGCACCGCATGAGACCGGAGTTTGCCGGCGAGGTAATCACTCGCGAATCCGTCACGCTTCGCCTTGGGACGTCCCACAACTCCGCCTTGTTTCCGTGTCCGCCGCAATTCACGCTCGTTAAGGCCCCCGTTAGCCGCGCGCCGGTTCGTGAAGCCACTGAACTCCTTCTATCTGGCGTACAGCGTCTTTGCCTGCACGGTACCGGTGGGGTAGGAAAAACGACAGCCTTACAGGAGATCGAAGGCGACCTTCCGGCCGGTTCGATCATGATCAAGTACGACTGCTATGGCGGCGGCCGATACCTGGATCCTAGCGCGCTGCGACATCGTCCGGCCGACGCATTTCTGCAATTGACGAACGAACTCGCAGCGAACCTCAAGCTGCCGCTGCTTCTTACACGGCATCAAGGTTCGGATTACCCACGACTCTTCGCAACTCGTCTGAAACACGCAGCCGAAGCGGTAGCCGCGCAGACGCCTGGAGCACTGGTTGTGGTCGCGGTCGACGCTGCCGACAATGCAATAACGGCAGCAAATAGCCGCGTGCCCGAAGAGCCATGCTTCATCCGTGACTTCATCGGCATTACTGGTCAACCGGAAAATGTACGGTTCATTGTTACCGCCCGGACTGGACGCCTGTCGCAACTGCAACTGCCGACGGCGTACCGGACGATCAGAATCGCCCCCTTTCTTTTGTCAGAGACGCGCGAAAATGTTTGCCGCGTTTGGGCGGCCCCCGACCCTTGGATAGAGGATTTCCATCACTTGTCGGGCGGGGTGCCGCGCGTGCAAGCATATGCCTTAGAGACGGATGGTGCTCCTCCATCAAGTGCACTTGACCGCTTGAGGCCGACCGGGAAGTCACTTGACGACATCTTTCAACAGCAGTTTGACAAGGCGCTCAGCAAAAGCGGCAACCGCACTGAGGTCGCAAGGCTCTGTGCCGGCCTAATCGCGTTGCCGCGCCCTGTTCCATTACATGACTTGGCTGCTGTGCTAAGCAGTACCGAAGCCCAGCTTGCAGACGTCTGCGCCGATCTCGCGCCTGGCATACGGACCAACAACGGCACAGTCAGCTTCGCCGATGAGGACTTTGAGGACTTTGTCCGCAACGAAGGCACGACCCAGCTTGGTGACATCCATCAGGCCGCTGCATCAAGGCTACTCGCGCGCGCGGCACATGATCCGTATGCAGCAATGCACGTTGCGCCCGCACTCATTTCTGCAAACCGCGGTGCGGAACTTCTGGAACTGGTCGAACGGGAGCCAGCTCCCGCCGCCGTGACCGATCCCGTTTTGCGCCGAGAAGCTGAACTCTTGCGTCTGCGCCTAGCAATTAAAGTCTGTCGAGAGGCAGGTGACGTCCCGCGAGCAATGCGCTTCGTCGTGATTGGCGCAGAAGGTATCAAAACCGAGGCAGCCTTACGCCAACTGCTTGTAGACAATCCTGACATGGCTGCACGCTTTGCGCAGGAGACGGCGGGGCGTTTGATCCTATCCGATTCAGACCATATTGAATCCCATGGGCCACTGCTTTTCCAGAAGCTGTCAGTCGATGCAGAGCAAGGCGATGCGATCTCCGTGCGGGAAGGCCGCCGCCTACTGAGCGCTTGGATGCAGGCCCGTAAACACCACTATGACGGCGTTGGAACTGGAAAGCGCCGAGCGGCGTGGGACATCAGTATTTCGGACATTTCCAGCTTAGTGGAGGCTGCACTCAGGCTGGAAGGGCCAGAGGCAGCAGTCCAAGCTCTGCAAAGCTGGACGCCGAAGCGAATTGCCCTAGATGTCGCGGTCTCGCTTCCGCTGCGCCTAGTTGCAGAGGACCGCATCGGTGACCTTGAAGCTATCATCGATTCCGGCGGCCTTGGGCCGATCGGAGAGTTGTTCATCTTGACTCCATTGGCATTGGCCGGACGCCCAGTCGATCTAAATTTAATGGCGCGCGGCTTGACAGAACTGTGCCGACGCAAGCTGAAGCTGCAGCGTTTCTTCAATGGCTACCACGACGGCGACTCGTTACATAGGCTCATCCTCGACACGTGCCTGACTGCATGCGAGGTTCTTACCGGCAATGGGTTCGCAAGTGAACTGGTCGACGGTGTGCTGAACGGCTTTCTTGATCCAATGTTACGCCGCATCGACCGGCGATACCCGCACGAGGGTACGAAGCTGGATTTCTTGTTTCGCGCGTATGCCTTGCGTGAGACACGCGCTGGTCGCAAGCCAGCCACTAAGAACATCTTCGAGCCGCGACCCGAGCCTATCGATGATCGCGAGCGCCGGCAAGCCGCACGTCATGCGGAAGAGCACGATCGCCCGTTGCTGGATCTAACGGGCGCAGTATTTGGCATCTATGCCGCGACTGCAGATGCTCTGGTTAATCGAAAGTCGGCCGTCGAATTGGATGAAACCCTGCGCTCAGCTGTCACTGCCCTTGAACGAGAGGCATGGCGGCTCACTCGCGAACCCGGTTCCACTGCTATGCGCGAGCATGCAGCGGCGAGCCTTCTGGTTCTTTTGGCGGCCGGATACGACCCACAAAAATTGAAAGCGTTCGCCACGAAAATACACGGTCGGTGGCAGCTAGGTAACAGCATTCCCAACGAGCAGCTTGTCGCACGTTTGAGCCTTCGACAGGAGTTGCATGCGTCGCTACTGCAAGACGTCGCCGCTGCAGCCGCGGAGACGCACAAAATGAGGATTGGCGCGGACGACAAATCCAAGGCGCTGGTGACCTACGCTCGTTTGATCAAACCGGTTAGCGCGGCAGATGCGAATGCGATCTTTAATTGTGCGGTAGAAGCTGCAAGCGATCTGGATCAGGAAGCCATGGCTCAGATCAGGCTTTTGAACGAGTTAATCGTTCGCGGTACCGGCAGGTTCTCGAATACGCGAGCGACCGCCCATGAGGTTGCCGACGTCATTGCCGACGCCGCCATCCGGCTGGACGGTTACGATCATTTTCCCTGGCATGAATCCATGTCGGCAATGGTGCGCCTTGATGCCCCCCTCGCTTTGGCAAACGCAGCTCGCTGGTGCGATGAAGCAGTCGTCCCTCTGCGCGATACGTTGCCGGACTTGCTTAAGATTGGATTGCAGAATGGATTGATTCGACCTGCACAAGGGGTGGCGGTTGCCTTGCTCCTGAACCAGGACCAAGACGTACTCACCAACGTACTGGAGCAGGCCGTCGCGATTAATCTGCCGAATTTGCCGACGTTCATAGAGGAAGCCGCCCATGACGCGCTGGTGCGACACGGCCAACATTACTGCAAAGCTGTCACTGGCTTCATCGAACAGCACGGCTCGGACGGCCTGTGGACAGGCGCGCTACGCCGTCAAAACCGCTTTCTGTCACAAATCACGTCCGAACCGCCGGCCAACGTTCATGATCAGTCCGAGCCAGCGCAAAAAGCCGATGATAATCATTGCGAACATGTATGGGACCGCGACACCCTACTCGACAGTTCGCGGCTCCAGTCGACGGTCAAGGCGTTGCGCGACCGTGCAAGGTCCGAAGGCAAGTATGTCCCAGTGAATGTCATTCTAGAAGGTGCGTTAAATGCTGTATTGCCACGGGACCGCGTCGCGTATCTTTCGGCTCTTGCTGAAGTCGAGAACCTGACTGTCACGGATGATGCAGCAAAGGCATTGCTCCAGGCGGTTGATGCTTGGCGCGACAGCCCTGCTGTAAAAGAGTGGTGTCGGACGAGACTACCAGATGTGATCGTCAAGCGGCTGCCGGAACTGTCGCACTACCTGCAATTCGGCAACAATCAACTATCGCTGGCACTCAAGCGGACGGAGTTACCCGACGCTCGGTTGCCAGAGCTTATCCTGCGGGGAATTGAACTCCATGTAGACGGTTTTGCCTCTGAGCACATTTTCGCGCTTGCCGGACTGGCCGGCCGCAACCTTTCTCCAGCCGACGCTGCCGGCGTGGCCGAGTGGTATGCATCTCGCCTCGCAAATCGAATCCCGGCGGAACACCGAGATCAGACAGCTCCAGAACATGAACTGCCGCAAAACATCGACGAAGCAGTGGCACGGTTCCTATATGCCTTCATGGGCGATTGCGATCTTCGCATGCGCTGGCGAGCGGCACATGCAGTCCGGCGCCTCGCACGCACCAATGATGTCGCGACGCTGATTGCATTGACCAAAGAATACCAGCGACGGACCGAGGAGGTATTCCGTGGTCGGCGGCTTCCGTTTTACTGGCTCGCCGCGCGCCTGTGGTTTGCTCTATCCTGGGACCGTATAGCAGAAGAACGCCCTGATATTGCTAGCCATGCAGGACCGGTATTGCTTCAGATCGCACTCGATGAGACCTTTCCGCATTTGCTTGTGAGGTCATTCGCACGCGATGCCTGCGAAAAGCTCGTGGCGACCAAACGCCTGTCCTTGTCCCCTGAGGAGGAGTCACGACTGCGGAGGGTCAACGAGCCACCCGTCTCTCGTATGGCCCAAGCCGAGACGGCCGAGCGTGAATTCGAGCGCAACGGATTCTCGCAAGAAAGCCAGACGCGCCGATTCGAGTTCAACTGGATGGACACAATTCCATACTGGTACCAGCCGATACTGAGCACCTTTGCCGATGTAGACGGCGAACGTTTTCTTCAAGAGGTCGAGCATTGGATCATTGATGTCTGGGGCTACAGCGGTGACATTCGCGCCTTCGACAAGGAACCGCGGCGCGAGCGGTTTCAGGACTGGAACTGGAGACTTAGTAGCCACAGTCACGGCTCCAAGCCTACCGTTGAACGGCTCCATGACCATCTCGAGTGGCATGCAATGTGGTGCGCAGCGGGCGAGTTGATGAAGTCAGCTCCCCTTGTCAAGATCGATAGCGACGATGATTGGCACGACATGCTGGCTCGTATTAGGCGAGAAAAGCTGTCCGAGCCACCGCTGTGGTCCATAGATTTGCTGACCCCCATTCCCCTCGTCATGCGCAATTGGCAGGCTGACAAGCGCCCTCGAAAGGAGTGGACGCTCGCGGTTGAAGAATCCTACCATCGCGCTGAAATATTTCCCGAGGACCAGATGGAGTATGTCGTTGTAGCCGGCGATGCGGAACGCCGGACAAACGACCGGCTTGAAACTGTCAGTATCGCCAGCGCGCTTGTCGCTCCCGGGACAGGCAACTCATTACTGCGTGCCTTACAAACGATGGGGGACACCTGGGACTATAAGTTGCCAGACGAGGATGAAGACAGCGAAATCGCGGAAGATCCTTACCTCCTCCTCGGATGGCTGCAGAGGCCAAGAAGGGACATTGGGATCGACGAGAAAGACCCGCTTCGGGGATCCGCATCGACTATCATGGCGCTTCCGGGGCGCCGCGTCAGCAAAGCTTGTAGCTTGAGCCGAGACCACGCCACCCACACACGCTGGATCAGCAACTTGCCACAGCCTCCAATGTTTGTCCATGAAGTGTGGGGCGAGCGTACCGACGACGATGATCAATACACAGGAAATTTCGCTGCCGCCGGCTGGCGCCTACTTGTACACAAGGGACAGTTGCAGGAATTTCTGCGGAACCAAGGGTTAGACCTAATCATAGAGGTGGGGGTAATACGACGTGGACGTGAAAATCGACGATACTCTGGCGATGAAGAAGATAAGACGCCAGAAGGACGATTCGACCGACTCTACCGACTCTGCGGCGGAGGCACTCTTGAAGTCGCCGAAGGATGTCTTGGCACTTGGGCAGGCGATTGTCCGCGAACTTGAGCTGGACGACCGTGGTACGGTGTTGGAGCGCTGGCTGGCACACCACCTTGCTGAACTTATCGCCGAAGCTGATCGTGCGGACGGCCCTGCTAAGGCAGCGGCCGAACAGCGGGCAGTCGACGTCATTCTCAAGCTATGGGCTCACCGTCGGGCCCTGCCGGAAAAAGCCGATCCATTGGGCGGCTACCGAGATGCCATCGCAGTACTCAGTCGTTTGATTCCCGAAGCCGACCCATGGAAACGTTTCCAACGGCACGGCACTTATGACGAACTTCTCCATGAAATGTTCGAGACCCTATGCCGCATCGTGCTCGGGGGCATCGTGCTTACGCAAATTACGCGTCCACGTCCGGTCTCCGAGGTTGAGGCAAGAGCGCTTGAGGACGAAGAAATTTTCTTGCAAAAAGTCCTTGAGCAGTGGCTACCGTTTTTCGAGTTCCCGCCGAAGCCGCCAAAGGTCGTTGTGAAATATGTAGGGCTTGACGCGAGTGACGATGAAAAAACCCATGAGGCCCATCCCGATACTGCTTGCAGTGATTCTGAACCCGAGCAGCAAGAGCCGTCCTCAGAATCAAACATCCACTCAGCGATCGTTACTCAATTGAAGGGCATGCAAGCTGAACTAGACAATTTGCTGACCCGTTGGACGAAGGTCGCGCCTGACAAGCGCAACAAAGATGGCGATAAAACCAGGGATTTAGAGTCCGAGGAATGATGTCGTCGACGAATGTCGCAGACTGCGTTATCGTCGACGTCGAGCCTGGGCGGCATTCATCTGATGCATCACGATCTTAAGTTCGACCACCATATCGGCAAGCTCGCGTCGAATGGGATTCGCACGACGACCGTTCTGGCCGGAGCGATGCTTACCCGCCTCCGACGTTGGCCCCGTCGATTTCGTCCACGGTTTCCAAGTACGTATTAGCGCTGCCTGCCGAGCACGAGCTTCATCGGTCCATCGCTTTGACGCAGTCATGGCGCCCGCCCTTTCTAGTGAATAGTTCTCAACGAAAAATCTCGCGTCAGTTCGTACTCATGTTCGCCAAGTGCGTCACTTTGCGTGTTGTCGACGGCTGTTCACGCCTCACAAACAGACGCGCTTGTAACAACGGCTACTTCAATTAGCACGTGAGCGAACTGAACCATGCTACGTCGCTGCGGCTGGGGCGATTATATTTCATGCAGAAATCTGCGTTGAGTGATGTGGACTCGAGCTGGGCTGCCGTGTAGCAGACTTGCTCCGGGGATGCAGAAGCACCCGGCCGGAGCCAGCCACAAGTGCTGTGCGGAGGGCGTCTGGTCCAGATAGAGATGGCAACATCTATACCATGTACGAAAAACGGACTGATAACCAAAATCACGATTCAACTGCGGAGCGTGGTTCGATTTCCGTTCTCATGGTTGCCTTACCCTGCCGTCCATCGGAACGAAATCCGGACCTTGTAGCGACTAATCTTGGAGGTGTCAGTTCGGTTTTCGTACCACACGAAGTCCCGGTTTAGCCACCTCCCTTTCGTCATTCGGATCCAGCCGTTTCAAGCTCAGGAAATTCAAGTAGGGAAATCGGCGCGGATCAATGTCCATCGACTCCTCATAATCGAGCTTCCACCACGTAAAGCCGATCCACTCCGCCGTCCGCGGCGCATGCCCCTTTCTCGTAAGAACCACGAAAGAACAACCCAACAATGCCCGTTTCGCGTTTACCAAGGTCTCCTTCGAGACCCAACCAAAGTCCCTGTACATAACCTCAAAACTCGTGCAGAGCCGTCCATTGTTCTTGCCCGAGTACTGCGCCATCAGATCGACGGCGAGTGCCTTGGCACTAGACGGCAGCGCTTGCCATTCAGCCGAGCGGATTATCTCGACTGGAATGGCGACAAACTGAAAAGGCAGCATTCCTTTGCGATGATTAGCCTTGCTCATTGGCCCTCCGATTCCATGCGTTGACGGCCTCCTCAGCCTCGCCCATCGCCCAGGTCGAACCTCCGCAGTGGTACGAATCGCACCGGACACGCCACCAACTCGGCGACATCGGCAGTGATGACAGCGTGGCCCGACTGCCGCAAAAGGGACAAGGAAGAAGTTCTGTCGTGCTTACACTGACAGTGGTGTACTTTTTCATACCGTGTAGTCGCACTCGACCAGTGCGTCGCTGTCGTCTTCATCCGGCGCCACGCCGCCAGATTGGCTTTCGGGCTGCGTCAGTCCCGCCACCCCTGCACGGCCGGCCTGCAACAGCACGATGCGTTCTTTCAACTCGGCATTCTCGGTACGCAACACAGCGTTTTCCATTCGGAGCGTCTGCAATTCCTCCAACAGTGCAGGCGGCAGATCTTCTTGTTGCGGGTTCAGCGCCATTGCCGTCGTCGTTTGGTTTGCGACGCGTTTTTTCTTGCTCTCGCGCACGTGCTTGGCCGCTGCCTTGATCGCGTGCTTTCCTGCAGCGGCAAGTGCAGACTGCTCTGCCGGTGGCAACGTAGCGACTTGAGCGGCCGCATCGATCGTGATGGCGCCATTGCGCAGGGCATCAATCACTTCAGGCACGGCGTGTGCAGAGATCGACTTTGCTTTGGCAACCGTACCCTCAGAGACTCCAGCGCGAGCGGCGATCTCGCGACGAGTATCAATAGCGGGGGCTTTCGACAAATTTGTCGACGGGCTCGAATGCTGGTTGACACCGGCCTCCTGTTTCGCCTTGGCCCGCGCAGCGATCAACTCTTCCTGTTTGGTCGCCATCTCGATGCGCTGATAATCCGTCAAGTTACGGCGGCTGAGTTGCATTTGCAGCATCCACAGCAGCACCGATTCGCGGCTATCCAGGCGTCCGTGCTCGACGACATGAAACGGAATGCCGTGCCGCTTGCAAATCTCATAGCGGTGATGCCCATCAATCAAAATTCCATTCCAGGTCACGAGCGGATGCCGGCAACCCTCCGCGAGGAGGCTTTGCTCCAGTGCCGCGTATTCATCTGTGGTAAGCGAGGTGAGGAACGACTTGAGTTCAGGGTCGATCATGACTTTCTTGGACATCTATTCTCCTGCTGTCAAAGAGAAAATGGATGGCGGACGCCTTTCATCAGTGAGCAGAGGCGCCGCTCTGATTGGAGGAATAGCAACCCCGCTACTTGCGGTTCGACTGAGCTTCTGCGATTGCCGTCTGCACAGCTGCCCAGATCCGTGCCTTGTCAGATTTCTTGGTCGGCGGGTCGACCGGTTCACCGAGATCCTCGTCCCACAGCGACGCATTGAATGCATCGATGGGAGTACGCGCGTAGCCGTCGAGACGTTCGTCGTCTGTGCCGACACCGGCATCGTGACCATCAGCGGCTTCGATGAAGATCGGCTGGCCACTGAAAACGCTGACCTCTGCAACTGCTACGGGGATCGTGTCGCCCAACGTCGCTGTGAGGCCCCATTTCGGGAGCACGATGTCTCCGGTCGTTACAGCGCCGATGACCGACGGCGGCCTCGCAACCTCATCGGCGGCGAGGGCGCGCACAGACGAGGAGAAGGACGCCGCGCGCAATGCATTCGCGTACGCAACGAGCGCTGTTTTGCGTTGTTGGTAGGAGCAGTTCTTGGCGATCAGAAAGATGTTTTTAGTTTCGAGCTTTTCCAAGAACTGCAGGTCCGCTTGGGAGAGACCGTCCCGGTCAACGGACTCGAATTTGCCAAACGCCGCGAAGTTGATGAGCTTTGATTCGTTGGCGAAATGATGCGGGAGCGTCAGCTTACCGTCCTCCTTGCGCACGACCGACAACGCCTCCATCATCGCCTGAAAGCTGACGGTCGCTTGCCGACGACTTTCCGTCCAGGTGCCGTTCCGTTGGTCAGTCAGGCTGCGAATAGAAAGAAATGCGTCGACAAAGCGCGCTTGCCCTTCGCGTGCTTTTTTGCCGCCGACAAACGGCAGCACAATCAGGGCGGCGCGCTCCGTCAGTTCGATCATGCGCTGCCGTTTTCCTTGCTTGTTCAGATATGACGACGGCTGGAATTCAAGCCGTCCAATGATTCCGTCGGCGATGAGAACATCGATCGACTGAAGTACGTTCTTGTGCTGGCGCTCGAACACCTGCGCGATCACCAACGAATTAGTGAACGGCTGCCCGTGGCGCAGATGCACCAAGTTAGTCAGGGTGAAGGAGGAGACTTTTTGGTCAGGCGCGAACGCGTCACTGTCCAAGACCGAGTGGCGGCGAACGGCGGGCATTACTCGCCCTCCTTCTTGCCAGAGCGCTCCTGCATCGCTGCACGCCATTCCGCAGCGGCCTCGGTGGTAACCATGCTGCGGCGACCAACTTTAAGCACTTTGGGACCGAGGCCGTTACGGACGAGCTTGTAAAAAAACGCCTTGGACAGGTCGTGGTCTTCGCAAAATTGGCGAATCGTAAAAACAGGCTTGGACATCGACTACTCCTATCGGAAACTGAAAAATCCACGGATGCTTCCGTGGTCCGATATGTACAGTAGGAGCGATTTGCCAAGAATCTGGATTTGACGGGAATCGTCGATCAATCGACGAGTTTTCGCGTTTATCGACGGATTTGCGAAGGTTTTTTGAGTGGGTCGTCGAATCCGCGAGTCACGCGCGCTCGATCGCTCTCCGGAGCCGTTGATCTATTGCATCGATGTCAGCGCCGTCCTCGCTGCCGTTGTTGTTTAAGTATTCAATTCGGTGCAAACCATGTTTTCGCGTCAGCCTGAGGAAGTTCTCGGGCTTATTGTCATTTATCCAGTCCATCACTTCTCTAGCGCTCGGAGGGTGCTCCTTTCCAGCGCGATGGGCGGCCCACAACGCTGCTTCAATCATTGGTGTCAGCGCATCCGCTCGCCTTGACGAACGCACTTTCCAGGAAAGACGCCGTTCCTGCGGTGCAATTTCGACAATATAGTGCTCGGAGCGTAACCAATTAGTCAGATCGTTGCGTGTGACGAATAAATCGAGGAACTGGTCCATCGTTTGGCTGGGATGGCCCGCCCCGGTCCGCGCGATCAACGTCCCTTTGCTAATGCCGATACACACGCGGTTGGTCCAGTACCGTTCCTGTTCGACCAAGAACAGCGGCGGCCGGCGCGCAATCGCACTTGCCGTTTCGTCATCAAATTTCGATGCTGTCATTTCTGGGGCAGGAGGCGCCGGCTTCGTAATGAGCTGAGCATGATCTGTCTCAGCGGCATGCGCGGCGCTTACTGCCGCTAGCATGCCGATAATGTCCGCCACTGTGTATTCATCGCGTTCATCGCTCAGGACAATCTTCGCTTTCAACTTATTCTCTCCCTGGTTTTTTGCCTGCTGGTCGCAACTCATGCGGCAATGGCATTGGTTTCTGGTGCGGAACCTTGTCGGAGGTTCAGCCGGCTACCGGACGACTTGAGTCAAGACAGGATCGTCGACGCGGGTGGATCCGGACGCTCGTCCACCGTATCCTGCTCAGACGGGACTGCATCTGTCATTTGCCGGCGGCGAACCAGTTTCTGCACGGCGCTTAGCTTGTGTTCTGGCGCCAAATGGGCGTACCGCAGCGTCATTTGCAAGTCGGCGTGGCCAAGCAGTTCGCGCACCGTGTTCAAGTCCACACCGACCATAACTAAGCGGCTTGCGAAATGATGTCTCATGTCATGCCATCTGAAGGCTGTGACTTCAGCGTCGCGCAATAGGGTACGCCACGCAGTCTTGACCTCGACTAGTTCACTCCCCTCGCGGCTCGGAAAAACCAGCCGGCCGTGAACCTGTTGCGCCTTCCAGCGCATCAGAACCGCCTTAGCCTCATCGTTCAACGGAATGTGACGACCACGGCCACTTTTTGATTGCCGGCCTGGGATGAACAAGCGTGCGTGAGATTCGAGGTGCACGTTTTGCCATTCGAGTGCAATCAATTCTCCCTGGCGAATACCTGTATTGAGACTAAGCAATACTGCTGGCATTAGGTAGTCGACATACCCGGTTTCCGGGTATTCCGGCAGTAACTCCTGACGCCGGGCGGTGCGCCATGCATTTGCTCGTTGCCGCTCGTCCCGATATCGTTGTTCGCGCCGCTCAAGCGCGGTACGTAGCCGCTCCTCCTCAGCCTCCGTCAGGTAACGCACGATCGGGTCGGAATTGCTCTTCAGTGGCTTGATCTGTTTCAGCGGATGCTCGGTCAGCAGTTGCCAGTCAATTGCGCGCGAGAACACCGGCCGCAGTGCGCCGATGTCGCGGTTAACTGTGGCCGCAGCAATGCCTGCCCTGATGCGAGCACTCCGCCAGCGCTCAATCGTGATCGCGTCAATCTCCTCAAGCGGAGTGTCGCTGAACTGAGCGAAGACTTTTTTTAGGCGCAGGATCGTCGCCTCGGCGGTTTTTGTCTTACTGCGGAGATGATCGCCATAGTCGCCGTTCAGGAAGCCGACGAGAGTGAGCTTGCCCGCCTTTTTGGCCTTTTTCTCCGCGGCTGGATCCTCGCCGACCGCGATACGCCCCAAAAGAATGCGTGCCGCCTCGCGCGCCTCGCTTGGGGACGTGGACGGGAAAGTCATTTTCAATGAATACCGCATCTGCTTGCCGGCCTGAGAGGTGTAACGTATGCCGTAGCTTTTAACTCCGCTGGGCGTAATGCGTGCAATAAAGCCTTTAAGCTCGGTGTCAGCGATGTCAAAAGCCTTCGACCGTGGCGGTTCGTCGCGCAGCAACTCCCGCGTAATCTTTCTTCTCATTTTTTGCGGTGGACTTATTATGGACTTAATCTGCGGTGTATAAAGGTGGACACCGATACACAATTATGACATAAGTACTTGATTTTACGTGGGCCAAAAGGCTTCCGTAAACTTAGATGGACAGGTTCTCTTGCACTCATAATGCTGGGGTCGGTGGTTCAAGTCCACCTATCACCACCAAATACAAAAACCCGTGTTTCGCAAGGAACACGGGTTTTTTCGTTCTGCGGTCCGTTTCACTGTTTCACTGCTTTGCGCTCTTCAGGTACTCCTCGTTCAGCGCGTTTGCCCGCTGCGCTGCCGGGCGGCCGAAAAGCCGCCCCACATAGGCCTCGAACACAGGACGCTTCTCGATCGTGCCGAACATCATGCCCCAGCCCAGGCTCGAGCCGAGATAGACATCGGCCGCCGTAAACTGCTCGCCGCAGACGTAGGGGCCGGACGCGAGGGCGGTTTCAAGTGCGTGCAAGGTATCTTCGTAAGTGCCGAAACCGACCACGCTGCTCTTTCCTTCCGGCACTTGCCACTGCATGGACCTGACGGTCGCCGCCATTTCAAGCGGCCCGGCAGCGAAGAACAGCCAGCGGAAAAACGCCGCGCGGCGCGGATCGCCGGCAGGCGGAATCAGCCCTTGCTCCGGGAACCGGTCGGCAAGGTAGGCGCAGATCGCCGCCGCCTCCGTCACTACCGCATCGCCGTGCCGAAGCGCGGGAACCTTGCCCATGGGATTGATGGCAAGATAAGGCGGCGCCTTCATGCTCGTACCGTACTCCAGCCACACCGTCTCGTAGGGCAGGCCGACCTCTTCCAGCATCCAGTGCACGATGCGCCCGCGGGACTGCGGATTGGTGTAAAACACAAGCTCGCTCATGGGGGTGCTCCTTTCGATAGAGGGATATCCGAGGAATCCGATCATTCTTGAACGATTATAAGAAGGATCAAGCAACCCCTTTGGCGCGCGATCAACGCGGGCAGTCGAAACGATACGGCCCGTGCATGGCGCCGGCGTAGCGCAGCATCACTTCGATGTAACAGGCATCATCCGGCTTTACGTCCACCGCCACCTGCGCCAGCGCGGTCGGGGTGCCGGCGATGGCATTAATGCTACCGCCTTGGCGAATGCGCGAACTGCCGGCCGCGCCGCGCTTGACGACTTCCATGCTGTAGTTCAGATGCGCATCCTTGTCGGTCCTTACATACGGCACCACAAGCGCTGGCTGCGCGCTACGCTCCTGTGTCGCCAGCCATACCTGCAAATCCATGTCGGCAATCATGATTTATCCAATTCAAGGGCGAGGCGGGCGTACTGCCCGCCTCTCGCGATACTTCAGGCGACATCGATCAGTGCTAGCCGATCGTCACACCTTCCAAACACACGATGAGGCGTGCCGGCCGCGACCACGCAACCTGCGGGTCGCATCGCCAATGTGTAATCGTCGAATCGGCGAATGCGTTCCGGTCCTTGCCTCATCACCGCGACATTAGTCGTCGAGGTGCATGTCCCCGGCTCGCTTTATTCAAGAACCGCAATGACTTCCTGCGTTTCGGCCAGACCTGCAAATCCGTGTCTGCGGGCATGACTGATCCCGGGGAAAGGCGGGCGGGCGCAAAGGCCCGCTCCGCAATCAGCAGCCCGCCGGCTCAGTGCTGAAAAATGGCGGCGTTGTTTGCGCCGCCAAACTGGACGATCGAGGCGACACGACCATTGCCCACTTGGCGAATGCTGGCGCTATTACGCATCAGGAATGGGCCGTTACCGTCCTGCTTGATTTCGGCCCTGTTGTTGCTGCCGTTCTCGGTAATGAGTGCACTGTTCCAGGCGCCGTTCTGGGTGACCTTGGCGAAGTTGCTGTTGCCGCCGCGCTGGGTGATCTCGGCGGAATGGTTGTCACCTGCCTGGTCCACCGTTGCCTGGTTCAAGTTGCCATTTTGCGTGATGGTCGCGGACAGGGTCGAACCATTCTTCTGAGTGATCGTCGACGCGTTCTGGTCACCATGCTGATTGATGACGGCCATGGTGTTCATACTGACCGCTTGCTGCAGCACCGTGCCAGTATTGGTATTACCAAACTGGAACACACCAGCATAGGAATCGCTGGTTTCTTGCTGGGTAATGGAAGCAGTATGGCCGGCACCGTCTTGCTGGATCGAACCCTCCGTACGGAAGCCTGCCTTCTGCGTCACGGTGCCGGCATTATTATTGCCGGTCTGTGTGATCGTTGCGTTCCCCTTTTCCATGTTGTCCTGGCTGATCACGCCAAGGTGCTCACTGCCGTGTTGCGAAATCACGCCTCCGGTGAACACTTGCGAATTCGTCTGGGTCACCGACGCCTCGAGGCTGCTACCGGATTGCCCGATCGCGGCGCCCAGCGTCGAGCCGCGGTCCTGCTCGATACTGCCTGTGTTGTTCGTGCCGTTCTGGGTCACCACCGCGTTCGCGACATCGACGCTGATTTGCTTGATGGAGGCCTCGTGGTCGTTGCCTTCCTGGATGATCGTCGCGCCTACGGCTTTGCTGTCCCTCTGCAGGATGCCGGGCCTGGATTCGGCGCCCGACTTGCCGGCATCGTTGGCGTTGCCGGTTTGCGTGATCTTCGCTTTTACGTCGATCCCGCCCTCCTGCTCGATGTTGGCATCGTTGTTGAAGCCGCTCTGATTGATCGATGCGCTGATCGATGCGCTGAATAATGCGTCACTTGCCGCCGCCGGCAAGGTCAGGCAAGCCAGGGAGACGGCCAGTGCCGTTACCGAGAGTCTCAATTTCATGCTGCTTTACTCCTTTAGTTTTACGGGGGCGTGGCGTAGGAAGACCTATCCAGCGCCCCTGCGAACTGGATAAATCGTGCCCAATGCCCCCCGCTTTGCTGCGGAGTGCAATCGGAAAAAAGTGAACGTGATAGGCGTGCTATGCGCTGTGCGGATGCGAGGTCATGCGACGCGGCCTCCAGGTGCGGTACGCACCGGGGAAGGCAGGAATGCGATTGGGAGTAGGCTTAACGATACCGCGGATGATTTCGGCGGAGCTTGCCTCGGCACCGCAGCGGCCCCGTCAGGGTCAACCAGCATCGCGTCCTTGCTGGCTTTAAGGTAGGACTGGATCACCGGAGCATTCCAGTCCTTTTCATTCTTCAGCGCCCAGATGCCGTCCTTGAGGCCCTGGACTGTCAGGTGCACGACGGCGGCTTCGATCGCTTCCCGCACGCACAGCTGCGCCGGCTCGTTGCGCGTGTAGCCCGCTTCCAGTTCCAGTAGCTCCTTGAAATTGACGAAGCGGAACACGCCGGTATGCAACTGGTAGGAATAGACCGTCTTGCTCGTCGACACGCTGTTGAGGATTTGGCCGCTGCGAATATCCACCGCTCGCAAATTGACCGTCACCTGGTCGACGCGGTACTGGTTGTCGGCGCCGACGCCGAGATAGCGCGCGCCAGCACCGCCGGTGCGGACATTGGTTTCATAGCCGATAATGCCGCCTTCGATCAGCACGGTCGCCGGCAGCAAGGGCGGCAGCTGGATCATCGGCGCATTCTTCTCCTGCGGCGTCTCCAGCGCGCGCACGATCTTGCGTTCGGTGAGCAGATTTTGCAGGTTCTCGCGCTCGACCGGGGTAAACCAGCCTGAATCGCGCAGGGCCTTGACCAGCATCGAGGCGGCACCCTGCGTCACCGTGGTCGAGAACGAGCTGTCCGGTGCGGGCTTGTACTGTCCGGTCTGGTCGCGGAAGGCATAGACGGCCGCCACCACCTTGCCCTTCGGCGGCGGCAGGCTGACCAGGTCGCGCGTGATGTTCGTGACCGGCGTCAGCTGCGCGCTCGCCCCGCCCGCGGTGTCGGAAGGCCCGCCGCGGGACGCGCAACCGGCCAGCAGCGTGCCGGCGGCGAGCAGCGCGACGGCGAATGCATGGGCATGCCTTGCACTACTCATTGGGACACCTGGAACGTGGTGGACGCGCCGGTGATCGTGTCGGTCGTCGTGATCTGCAGCATGCCGTTGCCCATGTCGGCGATTGCGATCTTGAAGTCCCCGGCCTGAACAATACCCGGGATCAGTTTGCCGTTCGACATGATGCCGGACATCGCCGCCGACGCCAGCTGGCTCAGCACGGAACGCTGCAGGCTTTCATTGAACTGCTGCAGCGCCGTCTTTTCCCTCAGGCGGCTAGACAGGTCGTCCGGGTCCTTGGTCTTGTTCTGCGCTTGCGCAGTGCCCATCAACACCGAACCATTCAGCGGACTGCCGCCAAAGGAAGGATTGACGTGGTTGTAAACAAGTTCGGTTGCACCGGCACTGCCGGCGAGCAGCGCCGCGACCGGGAGCCAGCCGCAGGCGGCCAAAGCAATGCAGTTTTTGCTGTACATTCCTTTCTTCCTTAAGACATGTCTTTGCATAAACATAAGTAGCAATCCGCTAGATTTCATCGGTACCGAGGTCTGTTTCGTGAAAGAGCAGTTGTTGCACCTCCGCTTCCATCACGTTTTCCAGCACCGTCTCGGCCGCCTGCTCACATAGCCCCAGCAGGTCGGAACGCGCAGCGGGCAAGGCGGTCTGAAAAACGCGGCGTTGCGCATACTCCACCCAGATGCTGCCGCCGCGCGCCGACGGTCGTTCGTGCACTGAAATCGCATACCGTTGCGCCATTTCCCGGTCCCGCCAAAAGGCGGAGAAGTGCCGGTAGAACTCGTGCCCGGCGGCGGACACCGTCCGGTCCACGACGATCCCCGGGTACGCTTCGCGTTTGATACGAACGCCCCCCGCCTGAGAGATTTGCCCTTCTGCGCCCCCGGCATATGCAGCGTGCAGCGGGCCCGTGAGTAGAAAAGCGAGCGCATACTGCGCGCGAAAACAAACAGCGAAAAGGCTTTTCATTTTTCGTTGCAAAGTTTACATGCAAAAAACACAATACCGGACTATACCTTGCGATTGTCAGTTTGCAAACTTAATTGATGGTTCTCCACGCACTTTAACGTTCCCTCGAGTCGTGCTCGCGTCTCGATCGCGAAGAAGAAAAAGGAGGGTCTTTGCATGGTTGTACCGGTCGACACTCCGTGAATTACCAGCAGACAGAAATTGCAAACCTGCTATTTGCTTTGATCTAAATCGGCGCTGCATTTGATGTGTTTTTTGAAAGCTTCCGCGCATCGTGCTCGTGCGCCGGTTGCCATCCGATGCCGGAACGTCAGGGGACGTACTAGCGTGCTATACTCGGCGCCTCTTCCGACGGAACCGGCCGATAGCCGGCAGGCCCTTGCCGCCGTGTTTGCGCGCACGTTTCCGCTTTCTTCACTGCGCCCAGCTTGGGCTTGGATTGACCGGGGTGTGACGATGCGGCGCCGACCTCTTCTCGCGGTCTTGATGACCTTATTGCTGGCCGGCGCGGCCGCGTATGGCGCGGACCGTCCGTTCCCGGCGCCGACCAAGCGCGGCACGATGACGCCCGCGCCCTTCCCGGAAATCGTGATTGACGGCAAATTGCGCCGCCTGTCGCCCGGCGCGCGGATCTGGAACCAGGACAACCTGATCGAAATGGCGACTGCGATCCGCGGCAGCAACCTGGCGGTGAACTATACGGAGAACTTCCAGGGCGACATCGACCGCGTCTGGCTCCTGACGCCGGAAGAGGCGCGCGTGCCGGTCGCCAAGCAGATCAACACCTTGCAACAGTAATTCCATGCCGAAAAAAGTATTCATCAAAACCTTCGGCTGCCAGATGAACGAGTACGACTCGGACAAGATGGCAGACGTACTGAACGTGTCCGAAGGACTGGTCAAGGCGGACACGCCCGAGGAAGCCGACGTCATCCTGCTCAACACCTGCTCGGTGCGCGAGAAGGCGCAGGAAAAGGTGTTTTCCGACCTCGGCCGCCTGCGCGAGCTGAAGCTGACCAGGCCCGATCTCGTGATCGGCGTCGGCGGCTGCGTCGCCTCGCAAGAGGGCGAGGCGATCATCAAGCGCGCGCCGTATGTGGACGTGGTGTTCGGTCCGCAGACGCTGCACCGCCTGCCCGACCTGATCAGCAAGCGCCGCCAGACCGGGCGCTCGCAGGTCGACATCAGCTTCCCGGAGATCGAGAAGTTCGACCACCTGCCGCCGGCGAAAGTCGAAGGCGGCGTCGCCTACGTGTCCATCATGGAAGGCTGCAGCAAATACTGCAGCTACTGCGTGGTGCCGTACACGCGCGGCGAGGAAGTGTCGCGCCGCTTCGACGATGTGCTGGCGGAAGTGGCGCTGCTGGCCGACCAGGGCGTAAAGGAAATCACGCTGCTCGGGCAGAACGTCAATGCCTACCGCGGCGAGATGGCCGACGGCGAGATCGCGGACTTCGCGCTCCTGATCGAATACATCGCGGAGCTGCCCGGCATCGAGCGCATCCGCTTCGTCACCAGCCATCCGAAGGAATTTACGCAGCGCCTGATCGACACCTATGCGAAGGTGCCGAAGCTGGTCAACCATCTCTACCTGCCGGCGCAGCACGGCGCCGACCGCATCCTGATGGCGATGAAGCGCGGCTATACCGCGCTCGAGTACAAGTCGGTGATCCGCCGCATGCGCGAGGTCCGTCCGGGGATATCGGTGTCGAGCGACTTCATTGTCGGCTTCCCCGGCGAGACCGATGCGGATTTCGAGCAGCTGATGAAGTTCATCGAGGACATTGGCTTCGACAGCAGCTTCAGCTTCCTGTACAGCCCGCGTCCGGGAACGCCGGCGGCCAACCTGCATGACGACACGCCGCACGACGTGAAGATGAAGCGCCTGATGCGCCTGCAATCGACGATCGAGGCAAACACCCGCAGCATCAGCGCAAGCATGGTCGGCAGCGTGCAGCGCATCGTGGTCGAAGGCCCGACCAAGAAGAATCCGGAAGAGCTGCAGGGCCGCACCGAGAACAACCGTGTCGTCAACTTCCCGGGCGGGCCGAATGCCGCGCGCCTGATCGGCCAGATGATCGACGTCAATATTGTGCATGCCTATCCGCACTCGCTGCGCGGAGAACTTGTCATCAAAGAGTGAATCTCAAGCGATAAGATCAACCTATTTTGAAAACAAAAATTCCTGCCCAACCGCAACATTTCATTCCGGACCCGCTCGATAACAAGCGGCTTGCGCACCTTTGCGGGCCGATGGATGAAAACCTCCGCCAGATTTCCGCTGCCCTCGATGTGACGGTATTCCGCCGCGGCGAGAAGTTCGTCGTGAGCGGCAACAACGCGGCACGAGCGGTCGAATTGCTGGAGAATTTCTACCAGCTCGCCGACAACGCCATTTCGGTCGAGGACATCCAGCTTGCGCTGGTCGAGCAGCGCGCGGTCAACCAGGGCAACGGCGCGGAAGCGAAGGAAGACGCCGGCGACGAGGCAGAGGAAGCGATTCCGGTCTTGAAGACGCGCCGCAACGACCTTCGCGGACGCACGCCGCACCAGACCCAGTACATCAAGTCCATCCTCGAGCACGACGTCACCTTCGGCGTCGGCCCGGCCGGCACCGGCAAGACCTACCTCGCGGTTGCCTGCGCAGTGGATGCCCTCGAGCGCGACGCGGTCAAGCGCCTCGTGCTGACCCGTCCGGCCGTCGAAGCGGGCGAGCGCCTGGGCTTCCTGCCGGGCGACCTCGCGCAGAAGGTCGACCCCTACCTGCGTCCGCTGTACGATGCGCTGTACGACCTGCTCGGCTTCGACCGCGTGCAGAAGCTGTTCGAGAAGCAGGTGATCGAAATCGCGCCGCTGGCCTACATGCGCGGCCGCACGCTGAACCATTCCTTCATCATCCTCGACGAGGCGCAGAACACCACGCCGGAGCAGATGAAGATGTTCCTGACCCGTATCGGCTTCGGCAGCAAGGCGGTGGTCACCGGCGACGTGACCCAGATCGACTTGCAGCGCACGCAGAAGAGCGGCCTGGTCGATGCGGTGCAGATCCTCAAGCAGGTGCGCGGCATCGCCTTCACCAATTTCACCAGTGCCGACGTGGTGCGCCATCCGCTGGTCGCGCGCATCGTCGATGCGTATGATGCAGCCGCCCCCAAGAACGCGGCCTTGAGAAATGCCCTCAGAAAATAAACTCTCGCTCTCCGTCCAGTATCCGGATCCACGCCTCAAGGAAATCATTACACGCAGCAAGCTGCGCCGCTGGGTGCAGGCCGCGCTGTTCGCCCCGGCCGAGCTGACCATCCGTTTCGTCGATGCCGAGGAGGGTCGCGCACTCAACCATGCGTACCGCGGCAAGGATTACGCCACCAATGTGCTTACCTTTGCCTATACCGAGGACGAGGACAGCGAAGTCACGCAGGCCGACATCATCCTGTGCACAGACGTACTGCAGCGGGAAGCGGCCGAGCAAGGCAAGACGGTGGAGTCGCATTCGATCCATCTTGTGGTGCACGGCGTGCTGCATGCGCAGGGCTACGACCATGAAACCGACCACGAGGCGGCGGAAATGGAACAGCTGGAAATTGAAATACTGGCAAGCCTGGGCGAACCCAACCCGTACGCCGAGGCTTAGAGTCTGTTCAGGATCTGTTCGGCATGCGTGTTCGAGGCGGAAAGGATGCACCACCAGCCCTTTCCGCGTCGAACCCTGCGGGCAGACTCGCACTCCAGAGACTGAACAGGCATTAGATTTCGGACAAGATGCCTGCCGGGTTTTTTTGAGCCCACGCACGCATTTGTTGTATGCTTATATCCACGTCAACAACGGCTTCCCGCCATATGCAAGATCACCCTAGTGGTGCCAAACTCCTTGACACCAAACCTCAGCGTTCCCTGTTCGAGCGCCTGACCGCACTGATATCCCCTGAGCCCGAAAACCGCGCCGAACTGCTCAAGATCCTGCAGGAGGCGCACGAGCGCAACCTGATCGACGCCGATGCGCTGTCGATGATCGAAGGCGTGTTCCAGGTATCCGACCTCTCCGCGCGCGACATCATGGTGCCGCGCCCGCAAATGGACGTGATCGACATCAACAAGCCGATCGACGAATGGATGCCGCTCGTGCTCAAGACCGCGCACTCGCGCTTCCCCGCGGTCGACGGCGACCGTGACAAGGTGGTCGGCATCCTGCTCGCGAAGGACTTGCTGCGCTATTACGCGGATGAATCCTTCGACGTGCGCGACATGCTGCGTCCCGCCGTCTTCATCCCGGAGTCGAAGCAGCTCAACGTGCTTCTTCGCGATTTCCGCGCCAACCGCAACCACATGGCGATCGTCGTCGACGAATACGGCGGCGTCGCCGGCCTCCTGACGATCGAGGATGTGCTGGAACAGATCGTCGGCGATATCGAGGATGAATACGATTACGACGAGGAAGAGGACAATATCCTGCCGGTCAACGACGGCGCGCTCGGCCTGCGCTGGCGCGTGAAGGCGCTGACCGAGATCGGGCAGTTCAATGAAACGCTCGGCACCGACTTCTCGAACGACGATGTCGACACGATAGGCGGACTGGTCGCCAACCACCTCGGGCGCGTACCGCGCAAGGGGGATGTGTTCGACATCGGCACGATCCGTTTCGAAGTGCTGCGCGCCGACGCGCGCCAGGTGCACATGCTGCTGGTGCAGAAGCTGGCCGAGCCGCGCGTGGCGACGGCGTCGTGAGCGGCGCCGATGCGTTCCGCTCCCCTGATACGGCCCGCGCGCGGGCCGGCATAACGATAAACGACGCCGCCGCGTGAACATCCGCCTGTCCTCCCGCCCCGATTCGCCGCTCCCCTACCTCGCCGCGCTGCTTGCCGGCGCGGCGAACGTGTTCGCCTTCGCGCCCTTCGGCTGGTGGCCGCTGCAGATCCTGATGCTGGCGCTGCTGTTCGCGCTGCTGCGCCGCGAAACCTCGGTCCGGCGCAGCGCGCTGCTCGGCTGGGTGTACAACGCCGCCTGGATCGTGTCCGGCACCCACTGGCTGTATATCAGCATGCACCGTTACGGCGGGTTGCCCGGGTGGATGGCGGCCACGGCCGTGGTCCTGCTCGGCACCGGGCTCGCCACCTACGCGGCGTTCGGCTTCGGCGCATCGGCCTGGCTGCGCAAGCGGCGCGCGCTGGGAGACGCCGCCTACCTGCTGCTGGTGCTGCCGGCCGCCTGGACGCTGGTGGAATGGACGCGCGGCTGGGCCTTCACCGGCTTTCCCTGGGTCAGCTCCGGTTATGCGCATACCGCCGGCCCGCTCGCGGGCTATGCCCCGCTGGTCGGCGTGTACGGTATCGCGCTGCTGTCGGCCATCATAGCCGGCTGCCTCGCGCTGCTGCCGGCGCGCCGGCTCCCGCTCGCGCTCGCCGCCGCGCTGCTCGCGGCCGGCATCGGGCTGCGCGCGGTGGAGTGGACGCACCCGCATGGGCAAGCCCTGTCGGTGCGCCTGTTGCAGGGCAACGTGCCGCAGGAAATGAAGTTCCAGCCGGAGCAGATCGAAGATACGCTGGCGCTGTACCACCGCATGATCACCGACACCCCGGCCGACCTGATCGCGACGCCGGAGACGGCGATCCCGCTGCTGTCGCGCCAGCTGCCGCCCGATTACCTGCCGCGCCTGGCCGACTTCGCCGGCAAGTCCAACAGCCACCTGGTGGTCGGCATCCCTGTCAGCGACGGCCCCGGCCGCTACGCCAACAGCGCGCTGGGCATCGCGCCCGGCGCGGCGCCGGCCTACCGCTACGACAAGCATCACCTGGTCCCGTTCGGCGAATTCATCCCGCCCGGCGCCCGCTGGTTCGTCGAGATGATGCGCATCCCGCTCGGCGATTTTTCGCGCGGCGCGCCGCTGCAGGCGCCATTCCGGGTGCGCGACCAGACAGTGCTGCCGAACGTCTGCTACGAAGACCTGTTCGGCGAGGAAATCGCCGCGCAGCTTGCCGCCGGCAACGGCATTCCCGAAGCCACCATCCTGTTGAACGTGTCGAACATTGCCTGGTTCGGCGACTCGATCGCGCTGCCGCAGCATCTGCAGATTTCGCAAATGCGCGCGCTGGAAACCGGGCGGCCGATGCTGCGCGCCACCAATACCGGCGCCACCGCGGTCGTCGGCCCGAAGGGGGAAGTGCAGGCGCAATTGCCGCCGTTCGAGCGCGGCGTATTGGCGGCAAAGGTGCAGGGCTATGCCGGCCTCACCCCTTACAGCCGGGCCGGCAATGCCACCGTCCTCGCCGCGGTGTTGCTGATGCTTTCCGGTGCCTGGATTTTGCGGCGCGGCAAGCCTGACAATCCGCAAAACGCCGCCGAAACCCGTTAAAATCTAAGGCTTTAGAGAATTTCCATCATTCATCCTCAGTCCGAGCGGGGTCGTTCCTGCCGGCGAAGGAATCCTACGATGCTCACATTTCAACAAGTCATCCTGAAGCTGCAGGAGTACTGGGACGCGCAAGGCTGCGCCCTGCTCCAGCCCTACGACATGGAAGTCGGCGCCGGGACCTCGCATACCGCGACCTTCCTGCGCGCGATCGGCCCGGAGCCCTGGCGCGCCGCCTACGTGCAGCCGTCGCGCCGTCCCAAGGACGGCCGCTACGGCGAGAATCCGAACCGCATGCAGCACTACTACCAGTACCAGGTGGTGTTGAAGCCGGCACCGGAAAACATCCTCGACCTCTACCTCGGCTCGCTGGAAGCGTTGGGTCTGAACCTGAAGCAGAACGATGTGCGCTTCGTCGAGGATGACTGGGAAAACCCGACGCTGGGCGCCTGGGGCCTGGGCTGGGAAGTGTGGCTCAACGGCATGGAAGTCACGCAGTTCACCTACTTCCAGCAGGTCGGCGGCCTCGACTGCAAGCCGGTGCTGGGCGAGATCACCTACGGCATCGAGCGCCTCGCGATGTACCTGCAGGGCGTGGAAAACGTGTATGACCTGGTATGGACCGAATGGGAAGAACACGGCGCGGCCGGCGCTCCGGTGACCAAGCGCCTGACTTACGGCGACGTGTTCCACCAGAATGAAGTCGAGCAGTCGACCTTCAACTTCGAGCATTCGAATACCGAATTCCTGTTCTCGCTGTTCGGCAGCTACGAAGCCGAAGCAAAGCGCCTGATGGAAGTGCCGCTGGCGCTGCCCGCCTACGAAATGATCCTGAAGGCGGCGCACACCTTCAACCTGCTCGATGCGCGCGGCGCGATTTCCGTCACCGAGCGAGCCGCCTACATCGGGCGCATCCGCAACCTGTCGCGCGCGGTCGCGCAGGCCTATTACGATTCGCGCGAGAAGCTCGGCTTCCCGATGTGCGGGGATGCGCGCAAGGCAGCCTGACCGGACAACCACGATAGAAGAACATGAACCAGACACTGCTAGTCGAACTTCTCACCGAAGAACTCCCGCCGAAGGCGCTGGCCCGGCTCGGCGACGCCTTCGCCGCCGGTATCTTCAACGGCCTGAAATCGCGCGACTTCGTCGACGCGAATGCGGTCGCGACCGCATTCGCGACGCCGCGCCGCCTGGCCGTCGCAATCAGCAACGTGCGCGCGACCTCGCCCGACAAGTCCATCCGTGAAAAGGTGCTGCCGGTGTCGGTCGCGCTTGACAAGGAAGGCAACCCGACGCCGCCGCTGGCCAAGAAGCTGGCAGCGCTCGGCTTCCCCGACCTGAAGGTGGCCGATCTGGAGCGCGCGGCCGACGGCAAGGCGGAAAGCTTCTTCTACACCTACACCGCGCCGGGCTCGACGCTGCACGCGGGCTTGCAGGCGGTGCTGGAAGAGACGATCGCCAGGCTGCCGATCCCGAAGCTGATGAGCTACCAGCGTCCGGACGGCGCCACCGTGCAGTTCGTGCGCCCGGCGCACAAGCTGATCGCGCTGCACGGCGCCGACGTGGTGCCGCTCGCGATCCTCGGCCTGTCGGCCGGCCGCAGCACGCTCGGCCACCGCTTCCTGGCACCAGGCGAAATCGCGATTGCGAACGCCGAATCCTATGCGGCGACCCTGGAAGTGCAGGGCAAGGTGATCGCCTCGGTCACGGCGCGCAAGGAGCGCATTCGCGCATCGCTGCTGGAACAGGCCGGCCACGACAAGGTGCTGATGCCGGAGAGCCTGCTTGACGAGGTGACCGCGCTGGTCGAATGGCCGGTGGTCTATCCCTGCCAGTTCGAGGAAAGCTTCCTGTCGGTGCCGCAGGAATGCCTGATCCTGACGATGCAAACCAACCAGAAATACTTCGCGCTGACCGATTCCCACGGCAAGCTGCGTTCGCGCTTCCTGATCGTGTCCAACCTGGAGACGACCGATCCGCAGCACATCATCGGCGGCAACGAGCGCGTGGTGCGCCCGCGTCTGTCGGACGCGAAGTTCTTCTTCGAGCAGGACAAGAAGAAGAAACTCGCCGACCGCCTGCCGGGCCTGGCCAACGTGGTCTACCACAACAAGCTGGGAACCCAGGCGCAGCGCACCGAGCGCGTGACGGCGCTGGCCGGGAAGATCGCGGCTTCGCTCGGCGCCGATGCCGCGCTGGCGGAACGCGGCGCGCTGCTGGCCAAGACCGACCTGCTGACCGACATGGTCGGCGAATTCCCGGAACTGCAGGGCATCATGGGCACCTACTACGCACGCCACGACGGCGAGCATGACGAGGTGGCGCTGGCCGCATCCGAACACTACCAGCCGCGCTTCGCCGGCGACGCGCTGCCGTCCACGCAGACCGGCACCGTCGTCGCGCTGGCCGACAAGCTGGAAACGCTGGTGGGCATCTGGGGCATCGGCCTGCAGCCGACCGGCGACAAGGATCCGTTCGCGCTGCGCCGCCACGCGCTGGGCGTGCTGCGCATGCTGGTGGAAAAGCGCCTGCCGCTGTCGCTCAAGACGCTGCTGCAGGATGCGGCACAACTGTTTGCCGGCAATGCCAACTTCAAGGATGCCACCGGCGAGGTCAAGGATTTCATGCTCGACCGCCTGCGCGGCCTGCTGCGCGAGCGCGGTTTCGCGCCGAACGAAATCGAGGCGGTGGTGGCGCAGAACCCGGACCGCCTCGACAACATCGTCGAGCGCCTTGATGCGGTGAAGGCCTTCGCGGCGCTGCCGGAAGCGGAATCGCTGGCCGCCGCCAACAAGCGAATCACCAACATCCTGAAGAAGACCGAGGTCGGCGCCGCGACGGTGAACAAGGACCTGCTGAAGGAGCAGGCCGAATCCGGCCTGTTCAACGTGATGCTGGAACTGAAGCCGACGGTCGAGGCCGCCTTCGGCAAGGGCGACTTCACCGGCACGCTGAAGACGCTGGCGCGCCTGCGCGACAATGTCGACGCTTTCTTCAACGACGTGATGGTGATGGCCGAGGACGAGCAGTTGCGCAACAACCGCCTCGCCCTGCTGTCCGACCTGCACGGCATGATGAACCAGGTCGCCGACATCTCGAAACTGGCGGCCTGACAGCAAGGCGGAGAGCAACGTGCACGAACCCGTGAAACTGATCATCCTCGACCGCGACGGCGTGATCAACCATGACTCCGACGACTTCATCAAGTCGCCGGCCGAGTGGGTGCCGGTCCCCGGATCGCTGGAAGCGATCGCCCGTCTGCACCAGGCCGGCTACCATGTGGTGGTCTGCACCAACCAGTCGGGCATCGCACGCGGGCTGTTCAATATTGTCACGCTCAACGCGATACATCAGAAGATGCATGACGCGGTGAAGCTGATGGGCGGGGAGATCGATGCGATCTTCTTCTGCCCGCATTCGGCCGACGACAATTGCGACTGCCGCAAGCCCAAGCCCGGCATGCTGCAGGGGATCGCCAAGCGTTTCGACGTCAGCCTGAAAGGCGTGCCCACCATCGGCGACTCGCTGCGCGACCTGCAGGCCGGATTCGTGTGCGGCTGCGTCCCCTACCTGGTGTTGACCGGAAAAGGCGAGAAGACCCAGGCCAAGGGCGGACTGCCGCCCGGCACCACCGTCTTCCCGAACCTCGCCGCGGTGGTCGACCATTTGCTGAAAACACCGGTCAGCGTCCCGGCGGCCGGCGTTCCGGCCGCTGCATGATATCTACGCGCCGGCACTGACCGGCAATCCTGGAGATTCGATGTCCAACTTCATCCTGTTCCTGCGTTCGCTGGTCTTCCTGCTCCTGATGGTCGTCGCGACGCTGATCTGGGCGCCCATCTGCTTCCTGTTCGCGCCCTTCCCGTACAACCAGCGCTATCACGTGACATCGTTCTGGAACAGGTTCGTGATCTGGTGCGCGAAGACGATCTGCGGCATTCGGTACCAGTTCAAGGGCTACGAGAACCTGCCCGACGCGCCGGTGATCCTGCTGTCCAAGCACCAGTCGGCGTGGGAAACGATTTTCCTGCTGTACACCATGCCGCGTCCGCTGGTCTACGTATTCAAGAAAGAGTTGCTGTACCTTCCGTTCTTCGGCTGGGGCCTCGCGCTGTTGCGCATGATCCCGATCGACCGCAGCAAGGGCAAGGATGCGTTCGCGCAGGTGGTCGAACACGGACGCCGTCGCCTGGCCGACGGCCAGTGGATCATCATGTTCCCGGAGGGGACGCGCTCGTATGTCGGCAAGAAGGGCAAGTACAAGGCAGGCGGTCCCAAGCTCGCGGTGGAAACCAACACCCTGGTCGTGCCGATTGCGTTGAATGCGGGCGAATGCTGGCCGAAGAATTCCTTCATCAAGAAGCCGGGGCTGGTTACTGTTTCGATCGGAAAGCCGATCTCACCGGCAGGAAAGACGCCGGTGCAGTTGCTGCAAGAAGTTGAAAATTGGATAGAATCCGAGATGCGAGTCATTTCCTCGCCCGGAATTTATTCAACCGACAACGTCCCCGAATCCCTTGAAGCTGCTACGCCAGACTCCGCCTGATCCCCAGCAGCTGTCGCTGCAGCTCGATTTCTTTTCCCCCGACTACTCGTCACGGCCGGCCGTCGACCAGCCGGCACCGGCGGCAGTGCCGGCGCCGGCCCTGCCGCCGGCGGATGCGCCGGAACTGCAGCCCTCCCCCGCTGCGCCGCAACCCGGGCGCCGCCGGGTGCAGGTGCAGGATCATCTGCTCGAATACCGGCTGCAGCGCTCGAAGCGCCGCTCGATCGGCTTCGTGATCGACGAGGATGGCCTGCGCATCACCGCGCCGAAATGGGTGACGGTTGCCGAGATCGAAAACGCGATCCGCGAAAAACAGCGCTGGATCTTTACCAAGCTCAACGAGCGCCGCGAACGTTCCGCGCGCCGCCTGCAACCGCAC
>NZ_DASRXF010000026.1:0-5520 GCF_035654295.1 Noviherbaspirillum sp.
GCACGACAAGCTCGATGCATTCGAAGACCTGCTGGCGAAAACCGGCATCGGCAAGGAAGAATGCGGCTTCGTCGGCGACGACGTGATCGACCTGCCCATCCTGATGCGCGTCGGCTTTGCCGCAAGCGTGCCGAACGGACACGGGGAAGTGAAATCGCGGGTGCATTACGTTACCAAGGCCGGCGGCGGCCAGGGCGCGGCGCGCGAACTGTGCGACCTGATCCTGCGTGCCCAAGGCAATTACGAAGCGGCGCTGGCGCCCTACCTGAAGTAAGCACGATGCGACCGCGCCTCCGGTTTTTCATGACGCTTGCGCCGCTCGTCGTGCTGGCACTGGCGAGTTTCTGGCTGTATGAAGTGATGCGACGGGCGACAGACGCCGCCGAGCCCAGCCCGGAGCGCAGCGAACCGGATTTCTACGTCGAAAAATTCAGCTACGTGAAACTGTCGAAGACAGGCACCGCGCAATACCATTTTTCGGGCGAAAGGCTCACGCACAATCCGCAGGACGACTCCTACGATATCGTCAACCCGGTGGTGAACAACATCAGCAATGCCGAGGCGCCGATGACCATCAGGGCAAAGCGCGCGCGCGTCAACAGCGACAACAGCCAGGTGCACCTGTACGACAACGTACGCATGGACCGGCCCGGATCGGCGACCGTGGAACCGGTCCGCATCCGCACCGAGTACATGCTGGTGCTGCCCGACGACGACGTGATGAAGACCGACAAGGCAGTGGAAATCACGACCGATCGCGCAAAGCTGACGGGCGTAGGCATGGTGGCGAACAATGCAACCGGGGAGTTCAACCTGACGAGCAATGTTCATGGCACGTATCAAGCCCCCGTGCGCTGAATCGGTATAACTTGATGCTTCACATTCGAGATATTTCATGAAACATTTCTTCTTGTTGCTGTTGACGCTGATCGCGCTGGGCGCATGCAACGCGCACGCGGAAAAGGCCGACTCCGACAAGCCGACCAACGTCGAGGCAGACCAGATGGCCTACGACGACGTCAAGCAGATCAACACCTTTACCGGCAACGTGGTCCTGACCCGCGGCACGCTGGTCATGCGTGCCCACAAGCTGGTGGTTTCGCAGGACCCGGCCGGTTACCAGTTCGCGACCCTGCTCGCGCCGGCGGGCGGCGTGGCGACGTTCCGCCAGAAGCGCGACGCCGGCCCGAACCAGTGGATCGAGGGGCAGGCGGAGCGCATCGAATACGATGGCAAGACGGAAATCGTGAAACTGTTCTCGAAGGCAAAGATGCGCCGCCTGGAAGGCAACAAGCCGACCGATGAAGTCGAAGGCGAGTTCATTTCGTATGACAGCCGCGCCGAATTCTTTACAGTGAACAATACGGCGAGCGGCGCCAGCAAGCCGGGCGGCGGACGCATCAAGGCGACCATCCAGCCGCGCTCCGAGTCGAAGGACAAATGACATGACGAGCACGCTGGTAGTCAATGGCCTGCAGAAGAGCTACGGCACGCGCCAGGTGGTGCGCGATGTCTCGCTGCAGGTTGCAAGCGGCGAAGTGGTCGGCCTGCTCGGACCGAACGGCGCCGGCAAGACGACGTCGTTCTACATGATCGTCGGCCTCGTGCCGTCGGATGCGGGGGATATCGACCTCAACGGCGTCGCGATCTCGCGCCTGCCGATCCACCGGCGGGCGACGCTGGGCTTGTCCTACCTGCCGCAGGAGGCATCGGTATTCCGCAAGCTGAGCGTCGAGGACAACATCCGCGCGGTGCTGGAACTGCAGCGCGTCAACGACAAGCCGCTGCCCAAGGCGGAAATCGAAACGCGCCTGAACAAGCTGCTGGCCGAACTGCAGATCGAGCGCCTGCGCGAGAACCAGGCATTGTCGCTGTCGGGCGGCGAGCGCCGGCGCGTGGAAATCGCACGCGCGCTGGCAACGAACCCGCGCTTCGTGCTGCTGGACGAACCGTTCGCCGGCGTCGACCCGATTGCGGTGATCGAGATCCAGCGCATCGTGCGCTTCCTGAAGGAACGCGGCATCGGCGTGCTGATCACAGACCACAACGTGCGTGAGACCCTTGGTATATGCGACCGCGCCTATATCATCAACCAGGGCTCTGTCCTGGCAAGCGGACGGCCCGACGACATCATCGCCAACGAGTCGGTGCGGCGCGTGTATTTGGGTGAACACTTCCGGATGTAATGGAAGAAGACCAAAGCGTATGAAACAGACACTCCAACTTCGAATCTCGCAACATCTGGCGCTGACGCCCCAGTTGCAGCAGTCCATCAGGCTGCTGCAACTGTCGACGCTCGAGCTGCACCAGGAGCTGGAACAAATCCTGTCGGAAAATCCGATGCTGGAACGGGTGGACGATCCCCTCGACCATTCCGTGCGCCTGCTTGCCGATGGCGCGATCAATGCAACGACGGCCGCCAACGGCAGTTCGCCCGAGGCGCCTGCGCCGGAAAGCGGCTCGACGTCGTCTTCCGAAGAGCCCGAGGGCGGCTTCGAGGGTGGCGAAGGATCGGATGGCGCCTCCGGCGACAGCGACTGGAGCTTCGACGATGTCGCGCGCACCTCCAAGGCGCCGGAAGACGACGACGCGCGCCCGCAGCTTGAAGCGCACGAGGTGACGCTGCGCGAGCACCTGCTCGAACAGATGCGCGTGACGGTGCGCGAACAGCGCGACCGGGCGCTCGTCGAACTGATCATCGATGCGCTCGACGACAACGGTTACCTGGAAGAGCCGATCGAGGAAATCCACGCGCGCGTGCCGGAAGAGCTCGGCATCGAACTCGAAGAACTCCAGGTTGCGCTGAAGCTGGTGCAGAGTTTCGAGCCGGCGGGCGTGGGCGCGCGCAACGCATCGGAATGCCTTGCGATCCAGATCCGCCGTTTTCCGAAGGTGCCGCTCGTCACGCGACGTCGCGCGCTCGAAATCGTCGAGAAGCATCTCGCGCTGTTCGCGCAACGCGACTTCAACAAGCTGAAAAAGGTACTCGACTGCGACGAAGAAGACCTGCGCGAGGCACAACAAGTGATCCGCTGCTGCAACCCGCATCCCGGCGCACTCTTCGCCTCCGATGCGTCGGACTATGTGGTGCCGGACGTGATTGTCAAGAAAACAAAGAACGGCTGGCAGGTCTTCCTCAACCACGACGTGATGCCGCGTCTGCGCGTGAACGCGCTGTACGCCAACATCCTGAAGCAAAGCAAGGGTGAGGGATCGCTTACTTCCCAGCTGCAGGAAGCGAAGTGGCTGATCAAGAACATGCGCCAGCGCTTCGACACGATCTTGCGTGTTGCACAAGCAATTGTCGACCGTCAACGAAATTTCTTCTCGCATGGCGCGGTCGCCATGCGCCCTCTTGTCTTGCGTGAAATTGCTGATACACTGGGTCTACACGAGAGCACTATTTCACGTGTGACAACTCAGAAGTACATGTTGACCCCTCACGGCATGTTCGAGTTGAAGTACTTCTTCGGCAGCCACGTCGCCACGGAAGCGGGGGGTGAAGCTTCATCGACGGCGATCCGCGCGCTGATCAAACAATTGATAGGAGCAGAAGACCCCAAGAATCCATTCTCAGACAGCAAAATTGCGGATATGTTGGGGGAACAAGGCATGGTCGTGGCGCGACGCACTGTCGCCAAGTATCGCGAAGCCCTGAAAATCCCTCCAGTCAATCTGCGCAAATCCCTGTAGTAATTGTGTTGTAGTGCAGTCGTTGTGTTCGGCGTGGTTCGTCTGCGCGGGCACGCGCGAACCTCCAGCGACACCATCCATAGGAGCGCTGTATGAATCTCACAATCAGTGGACATCACCTCGAATTGACACCGGCCATCCGCGAATACGTGGTAAACAAGCTGGAACGCATCATCCGCCACTTCGATCATGTCATTGATATCGCAGTCATCTTGGGTGTGGAAAAACCTTCGGAAAAAGACAAGAGACAGAGAGCGGAAGTGAATCTGCGACTACGGGGCAATGTCATTCACGTCGAGAGTTTTGCGCAAGACCTGTACGCAGCGATCGACACACTGATTGACAAGCTGGACCGCCAGGTACTGAAGTACAAGACGAAGATCCAGGACCATCAGCACGAAACCATCAAGCGCATGCCGGACATCTCGGCCACTGCGTAAAGACCTCACCGGCCGCACAGGCCGTGTCAACCAAGGGCGCATCGAATGCGCCCTTTTTGTTTCCCCCCTCGGGATGAATGTCGGCACGACGACTGCACGCAGGGGACGATGCCGATACAATAATCCGCTTTACGATCCCGCACTATCCACCATGACGCAATTCGTCCAGACCAGCATCAAGAACCAGATCGGTTTCATCACGCTCGACCGCCCGAAGGCGCTCAATTCGCTGTCCCTCGACATGGTGCGCGCAATTACCGCGGCGCTTCTCGCATGGCGCGACGATGGCGCCGTCAAGGCGGTCGTGATCCACAGCAGCAGCGAACGCGCATTCTGCGCCGGCGGCGACATCCGCTTCTTCCATGACGCCGGGCGCTCGACGCCCCAGGGCGGCAGCGCCCTGCTGGAAGACTTCTTCACCGAAGAGTATGCGCTGAACCACCTGATCCATTTCTACCCGAAGCCCTATATCGCCGTCATGGACGGCATCGTGATGGGCGGCGGCATGGGCGTCGCGCAAGGCGGGGAAAGCAACCGCATGCGCATCGTCACCGAGCGTACGAAGATGGCGATGCCCGAGGTGAACATCGGCCTGTTCCCCGACGTCGGCGGCGGTTATTTCCTGTCGCGCACGCCGGGGCAGCTCGGCACCTACCTTGGCGTGACGGGTGAAGTCATCGGGGCCGCTGACGCGCTGTATGCCGGCCTGGCAGATGTGTTCGTGCCCGCCGGCGAACTCGCCGCCTTGTTCGCCATGTTGGAATCGGCGGATGCTTCCAGCATCACGCAATCGGTTCGCGAATTCGCCGCGCGTTTCAAGGCACAGGCCGAACCGTCGGCAAGCATGCTGGCGGCTGAACGGAACGCGATCGACAAGCATTTCGCCGGCGACAATGTGGGGGCCATCGTCGCATCACTGTCGCAGGACGACGCGGCCTTCGCGAAGAAGACGCTCGACACGATGGGCAAGCGTTCGCCACTGATGATGTGCGTGACGCTGTCGCAGCTGCGCCGCGGACAATCGATGAGTGTCGCCGACTGCCTGCGCATGGAGCGCACGATGGTGCGCCGCAGTTTCGAGAACGGCGAGGTGCTGGAAGGCATCCGCTCGGTGGTGATCGACAAGGACAATGCACCGAAGTGGTCGCCGTCGCAGCTGTCCGAGGTCAGCGCGGAGATGATCGAGCGCTTCTTCGAGCCGGCATGGCCGGCGCATGCGCACCCGCTGCGCGAGTTGGACTAGTAGAGAACCGTAGGGTGGGTAGAGCGCAGTGTATAGCCGGGGGACATAGGTAACACCTGTCGGGAGACATGGGTAACACCTTTTATGATCATCGCGTTGCAACAATCTGGAGCGCGCGATGCCTTGGAAGGAGTCTTCCCGTAT
>NZ_DASRXF010000027.1:0-17306 GCF_035654295.1 Noviherbaspirillum sp.
GCTGAATGCGGCAGTGGAAGCAGCGCGTGCCGGCGAACAGGGCCGCGGCTTCGCGGTGGTGGCGGCCGAAGTGCGCAACCTGGCGCAGCGTTCCGCAGGCGCCGCGAAAGAGATCAAGCAGTTGATCAGCGACTCGGTGGAGAAGGTCGATGCCGGCAGCAAGCTGGTGGATCAGGCGGGCAAGACGATGGATGAGATCGTGACCTCGGTCAAGCATGTGGCCGACATCATGAACGAGATCACCGCGGCCAGCCAGGAGCAGAGCTCGGGTATCGAAGAGGTCAACCGCGCCATCGCCCAGATGGACGAGATGACGCAGCAGAATGCCGCGCTGGTCGAAGAGGCCGCCGCGACGGCCGAAAGCATGCAGCAGCAGGCAGGCACGCTGGCTGAGGCTGTTTCCGTATTCAAGGTCGATGGTGCGACCCGGATGACGACGGCGCCGGCGGCGAAAGCACCGGCGATTGTAAAGGCGGAACCTGCGCCTGTGCGCCGGGCGGCGATTCCCCGTACCGCCGTCGCTCCCGCCGCGCCGAAACCGATCGGGCATGCGAAGGCAGGCGCGGCCGTCAACGACGGCGACGACTGGGAAGAATTCTGAGCGCAACAAGGAGCGCCGGCGGGAACCTCGCTATGTGTGGACATCAACTGATTTGAGGAGTGAAAAGCGTGCCGCCGCGGGCACGCTTTTTTTTATCGATCCGGCCGGAATGCACGCCTTTTCGCCGGATTGCGGCGGTACCGGACAATGCATAATCCGGCAATGGGGGCGAAACGCCCTGGATCGATAGCAAGTGGAAAGAAACCAGGTGTTAGCAACTTCGGCACGACAGAAGCAGGAAACGACGAAAGAGTTCGAGTTCACGCCTCGCGACTTCGAGCGCGTGCGCTCGCTGATCCACAGGCGGGCGGGCATCGCGCTGGCGGAGAGCAAGCAGGAGATGGTGTACAGCCGTCTTGCGCGGCGCCTGCGCGCGACCGGCATCCGTTCGTTCCAGGATTACCTGGACAACCTCGAGTCCCGTCCCGACAGCGAGGAGTGGGAAGCCTTCACCAACGCGCTCACCACCAACCTGACGTCCTTCTTCCGCGAGGCGCACCACTTCCCCATCCTTGCGGACCATGTGCGCCGCGCGAAGGAGCCGGTGAACATCTGGTGCGCCGCCAGCTCGACCGGCGAGGAACCGTATTCCATCGCCATGACCTTGTGCGAGGCGCTGGGAACACTCGCGCCCCAGGCACATGTCATCGCCACCGACATCGACACCAATGTGCTTGCCACCGCGTCGGCCGGCATCTATCCGATCGACCGGCTCGACAAGATGCCGCCCGAGCAGGCAAGGCGGTTTTTCCTGCGCGGGAAGGGCGAGCGCGCCGGGCTGGTGCGCGTGCGGCCGGAACTGCGGCAGATGGTGACATTCAAACAACTCAACCTCCTTGCCGACGACTGGCCGGTGCAAGGCCCGTTCGATGCGATCTTTTGTCGAAACGTCATGATCTATTTTGACAAGCCGACGCAGGGTAAAATCCTGACGCGATTTGCGCCATTGATGAAGCCTGACGCATTGCTGTTCGCCGGCCACTCCGAAAACTTCCTGTACGTATCCGATGCATTCAAGCTGCGGGGCAAGACCGTGTATGAGCTGGATCCCAACCGCAGTGGAAGCCATCGTGCGGCCCACGCAGGAATGAGAACAAAAGTATGAGCTATGCCTTGAAAGAGCAGTTTGCGACCAATGTCTACTACGACCGGACATTCGACTGCGATGCAGCGAAGATCCTGCCGGGCGAGTACTACTACACCTGCAAGGACATGCTCATCGTGACGGTGCTCGGCTCCTGCGTGTCGGCCTGCATCCGCGACCGCGTCACCGGCATCGGCGGCATGAACCACTTCATGCTGCCCGACGGCGGCAGCGACAGCGACAGCCCGGTCTCCGCCTCCATGCGCTACGGCACCTACGCGATGGAAGTGCTGATCAACGATCTGCTCAAGGCAGGCGCGCGCCGCGAAAACCTGGAAGCGAAGGTGTTCGGCGGCGGCAACGTGCTGCGCGGCTTCATCGCCATCAACGTCGGCGAGCGCAACGCGCAGTTCGTGCGCGACTACCTGCGCGCCGAGAATATCCGCGTGGTGGCCGAAGACCTCAACGACATCTATCCGCGCAAGGTTTACTTTTTCCCGCGCAGCGGTAAAGTGCTGGTCAAAAAGCTCAAGCAGCTGAACAACAACACACTGGTGAACCGCGAACAGGATTACGCAAGCCGTCTGCTCACCACCCCGGTGGCCGGCGACGTCGAACTGTTTGGCTGAAACACAGGAACCGAAAGCAAGTGTCATGAAGATTAAAGTGTTGATCGTGGATGACTCGGCGCTCATCCGCAGCGTGATGAACGAGATCATCAGCAAGCAGCCGGACATGGAAGTGGTGGGTGTCGCCCCCGATCCCATCGTGGCGCGCGACCTGATCAAGAGGACCAATCCGGACGTGCTCACGCTCGATGTCGAAATGCCGCGCATGGACGGCCTCGACTTCCTCGAGAAACTGATGCGCCTGCGCCCGATGCCGGTCGTGATGGTGTCGTCGCTGACCGAGCGCGGCTCGGAAATCACCCTGCGTGCGCTCGAACTCGGCGCCGTCGATTTCGTGACCAAGCCGAAGCTGTCGATCCAGACCGGGATGCTGGAATACGCCGAGCTCATCACCGACAAGATCCGCGCGGCGGCCAAGGCGCGCGTGCGAGCGCGCACCATCGCGCAGCAAGACCCGAACAAGCCGGCCCCCGAAGGGCTGCCGATGATCCGCAATCCGCTGACCAGTAGCGAAAAGCTGATCATCATCGGCGCCTCCACCGGCGGCACGGAAGCGATCAAGGAATTCCTGATGCAGATGCCGTCCGACTGCCCGGGCATTCTGATCACCCAGCACATGCCGGAAGGCTTCACGCGTTCGTTCGCGAAACGTCTCGACGGCCTGTGCAAGATCGCGGTCAAGGAAGCAGAGGGCGGGGAGCGCGTGCTGCCTGGCCACGCATTCATCGCGCCCGGACATTCGCACCTGCTGCTGGCCCGCAGCGGCGCCAACTATGTGACGCAGTTGGATCAGGGGCCGCCGGTGAACCGGCACCGTCCCTCCGTCGACGTGCTGTTCGAATCGGCCGCGCGCTGCGCTGGCAAGAACGCTGTCGGCGTCATCCTCACCGGGATGGGCAAGGACGGCGCGGCCGGCATGCTGACGATGAAGAATGCAGGCGCGTACAACTTTGCGCAGGATGAAGCTTCATGCGTGGTGTTCGGCATGCCGCGCGAGGCGATCGCAGTAGGCGCCGCTCACGAGGTGGGCGCACTGCAGGCGCTGCCCGGCATGGTGCTCGGCTATCTCGCGGCACACAGCAGCCGCGCACTGCGCGTCTGATGGTGTTGTCAGAAAATACATGACCCGCCTGTGCACTGTCGCATTTGTCTGCCACGAGGGAAGCAGCTAATGCTTTCGGTGCATAATAAAGAGCGGAAGGATTATACTTAGGGCGCGCGTTTCACGATGCGGCTGCTTACAACGGTTTAAGAATCAATGGAGTAATTCATGGCTGGTCCGAATACGAAATTCTTGGTGGTTGACGATTTCTCGACGATGCGTCGTATCGTCCGCAATCTGCTGAAAGAATTGGGCTACACGAATGTCGACGAGGCAGAAGACGGTGCCATGGCGCTCTCCAAACTTCGCAGCGAGCAGTTCGACTTCGTCATCTCCGACTGGAACATGCCGGTGATGGACGGCTTGACGATGCTCCAGAATATCCGCGCCGACGCACAGCTTTCCAAGCTGCCCGTGCTGATGGTGACGGCGGAAGCGAAGAAGGAAAACATCATCGCCGCGGCGCAGGCAGGCGCCAACGGCTACGTCGTGAAGCCCTTCACGGCGGCTACGCTCGACGAGAAGCTGACGAAGATCTTCGAGAAGCTGGACAAAGTCGGGGCCTGATAGTGAATCAGGCGCTGAACCAGGCGACGGCTGCGGCAGAACCCATCGCGCAGGAAGAGATGCTCGCCCGCGTCGGGCAAATGACCCGCATGTTGCACGACAACCTGCGCGGACTGGGCTTCGACAAGCTGATCGCCAAGGCGGCGCACGAGATTCCCGACGCGCGCGACCGGCTCGACTACGTCGCGAAGATGACCGAGCAGGCGGCGCAGCGCGTCCTGAACGCAACCGAACTCGCCAGCCCGATCCAGGACCGCATCGAAGCCGATGCCGGCAGCATCGCCAGTGACTGGCAGGCCGCGATGGCGGCTTCGTTCTCCGAGGCGCAGTACCGCGCGCTGGCCGAGCGCACCGTGGCCTTCCTCGGCGAGACCCGCGAAGGCGCGGTGCTCACCAAGCAGCAGCTCATGGACATCATGATGGCGCAGGACTTCCAGGACCTGACAGGGCAGGTGATCAGGAAGGTCACCGAGCTCGCGCATAACATCGAGCAGCAGCTGGTCCAGCTTTTGGTGGACTATTCGCCCGCGGAGGTGCGGCGCGAGGCCACCAATTCCCTCCTGAACGGACCGCAGATCAACCCCGCCGGTAATGCCGACGTGGTATCCAACCAGGGCCAGGTCGACGACCTGCTCGAAAGCCTCGGTTTCTGACAACTTACCCATACATGCAACAAGAACACTTCATTGTTCGGGAGCCCCTGCTCAACGCGGAGCAGAGGGTGCTCGGCTACGAGCTGTACTGGCAGCATGTAAATGCCGCCAAGCGCAATCCCTCGCCGGCCGAGATCGTCGCGCTGGCACAGTTCGTTTCCGACCAGCTCAACAACACCGAGTCCGGCGCGCTTCTCGGCGACCAGACCACCTTCATCGAGGCGACGCCGGAGCTGCTGGAGCACCCGGTATTCTCTTCCTTGCCGCCCAAGGGAACGGTGTTCGCATTACGCGGTGCGGACGTGGCAAACGAAGCGGCGATCGCGGCAATCCGCGCCATGCGCGGGAAGGGCTACGGCATATCGCTGCGGGATGCCAATCTCGCCAGCGTCGACCGCAACCTCCTTCCGCATCTTTCGCATTTCGAACTGCAGGTCGGTACCGCCGATTTCGTGCCCCAAGTCCAGCACTACCGCGGCCTCGCGATGCCGTCGCTGCGCCTGGTGGCAAGGAACGTCAACAGCTGGCAGGCCTACGATGTCTGCGCCCAGCTCGGCATGTACGCCTTCGTCGGCCACCTGCACCTGACGCCGCGCCCCGGGAATCACTCCAAGGAACTGAATCCGGCGCAGGCCATGATCCTGCAGCTGATGGACATGGTCCGCCGCAATGAAGACGTCAAGCAGCTCGAAGGTGTCCTCAAGCGCGACGCCGCCTTGTCCTACAAGCTGCTGCGTTACATCAACTCCGCCGGCTTCGGCCTCGGATGCGAGATCCAGTCGCTCAAGCATGCGGTCACGATGCTCGGCTATTCGCCGCTGTACCGCTGGCTCGCGCTGCTGCTCGCAACCGCCACCACCACCGGCTATTCCCCCGTCCTGATGCAGACCGCTGTCATCCGCGGGCGCTTCTCCGAACTCCTGGGCAGCACCTTCCTGCCCAGGAACGAAGCGGAAAACCTTTTCGTCGCGGGCATGTTCTCGCTGCTCGACAAGCTGCTCGGCGTACCGATGGAAGATGTGCTGGAAAAGATCCAGCTGTCGGAGTCGGTGACGCAGGCGCTGCTGTCGCGTGAAGGCATCTACGGGCCTTTCCTGGCCCTGGCCGAGGCCTGCGAGCTGAACGCGGCAAACGTTGACTCCATGGCCATGTCCCTGTGCATCAGCGCCAAGCAGGTCAACCAGTCGCAGATGGCGGCGCTGGCCTGGGCGCAGAGCCTGAAGATCTGAGCCGAGTGCCGTTCAAGGCTCCCCGCACTCCGGCAGCGCCGAATTGCGGGGAGTTTCCTCACTTATTCCCCGTATAGTGATTCTGCTATTTCGCGAATAATCCTTCTTATTCGTCCCCAGTGCGTCGTCCGGAGCGCGCAGCGGGGCAAATAAGGAGCCGGCGGTGGCCGAAGACAGCGAACTCGAAAAGACAGAACCAGCGTCGCCCAGAAGACTGGAGCAGGCGCGCGAGGAAGGCGACGTTCCCCGATCGCGGGAACTGGCCACCTGCACGGTTCTGCTCGCCGCCGGTCTCGGGCTCTGGTTCACCGGCGAGGCGCTCGTGCGCCGTCTCAATGCCATGCTGGCGGCCGGCCTCACGCTCGAGCGCGAGCAAGTCTACGATTTCAACCTCCTGCTCACGCGCATCATTCCCGGACTGGTCGATGTCCTCATCGGCCTTGCGCCGCTGGCCGGAATCCTCATGCTCGTGGCCGTCGCCTCGCCGATGCTGATCGGCGGCTGGCTGTTCAGCACCAAGGCGCTCACACCGAATTTCGGTCGCCTCAATCCCTTGAGCGGCATCGGCAACATGTTTTCCACGCGTTCGCTGGTGGAGCTGGTCAAGGCTATCGGCAAGACCCTGCTCATCGGCGCCATCGCCTGGACCGTGGTGTCCGGCCAGACAGAAGAAATGCTCGCGCTGAGCGCGGAACCGCTGCATACCGGCTGGAGCCACCTCGGCAAGATGCTCCTGGTGGGCTTCATCTCCATCGTGTGCGGCCTCGTGGTCATCGCCCTGATCGATGCGCCTTACCAGATGTGGCATTACGCGAACAAGCTCAAGATGACGCGCGAAGAGCTGCGCCAGGAAGCCAAGGAATCCGACGGCGACCCGATGGTCAAGGCGCGCATGCGCCAGATGCAGCGCGAGATGGCAAAGCGCCGCATGATGTCCGAAGTGCCGACCGCCGACGTCGTGGTGACCAACCCGACGCACTACGCGGTCGCGCTCAAGTACACCGAAGGCAAGATGCGCGCGCCGGTGGTGGTTGCCAAGGGCGCCGACGAAGTCGCCGCCAAGATCCGCGAGATCGCCATCGAGCACAAGGTCGCGATGCTCGAAGCGCCGCCGCTGGCGCGTGCGCTGTACCGTCACACCGAGCTGGGCGACGAGATTCCGGCCAAGCTCTATACCGCCGTCGCCGAAGTGCTGGCCTACGTTTTCCAGCTGCGCGTCTACAAGCAGCATGGCGGCGTGCAGCCCAAGGCTCCGGACGAACTCGATGTGCCTGTCGATATGGACCCGCTGAACGCCGCGGCAAGGCCGACTGACAACGGAGCGATGCAATGAATGGCATGACCCTGCCCGCATGGCTGACCGGACAAACGAGCAAGGCGCTCGCCGCACCTATCCTCATCATCATGATGCTGACAATGATGGTGCTGCCGCTGCCGGCATTCGTGCTCGACATCTTCTTCAGCTTCAACATCGCGCTGTCCGTCATCGTGCTGCTGACCAGCCTGTACACGGTCAAGCCGCTCGACTTCATGGTGTTCCCGACGGTGCTGCTGGTTTCCACCATGTTGCGCCTCTCGCTCAATGTGGCGTCCACGCGCGTGGTGCTGACCGAAGGCCATACCGGCCCGGATGCAGCGGGGAAGGTGATCGAAGCCTTCGGCCACTTCCTGATCGGCGGCAATTACACGGTCGGTATCGTCGTGTTCATCATCCTGACCATCATCAACTTCGTGGTCGTGACCAAGGGCGCGGGGCGTATCGCGGAAGTGGGCGCGCGATTCGCCCTCGACGCGATGCCCGGCAAGCAGATGGCGATCGACGCCGACCTCAACGCCGGCATGATCGGCGAGCAGGAAGCCCGCCGCCGCCGCACCGAAGTGGCGCAGGAAGCCGAGTTTTACGGCGCAATGGACGGTGCCTCCAAGTACGTGCGCGGCGATGCGGTCGCCGGCATCCTCGTCACGCTCATCAACATCTTTGGCGGCCTCATCGTGGGCATGGTGCAGCACGATCTCGCCTTCGATGCCGCGATGAAGAACTACACCATGCTGGCGATCGGCGACGGCCTGGTCGCGCAGATCCCGTCGCTGATCATCTCCACCGCGGCCGGCGTGGTGGTGTCGCGCGTGGCCAGCGAGCAGGATATCGGCGGCCAGCTGATCAGCCAGTTGTTCGCGAAACCGGAAGTGCTCTCCATCACCGGCGGCATCATCGGCGGCATGGGCCTGATCCCGGGCATGCCGCACCTCGCATTCCTGCTGCTGGGCGGCGCGCTGATCGGCGGCGCGCATGTGATGAAGAAGCGTGCGGCGAAGCAGGCCGAGGCCCCGGCGCCGGAAGCGATCGAAGCGCCCGCCACGGCGGCGCCGGAATCCGAAGAGGCGACATGGCAAGACATCATGCCGGTGGATACGCTCGGCCTGGAAGTCGGCTATCGTCTCATCTCGCTGGTGGACAAGGGACAGAACGGCGAGCTCCTGCGCCGCATCAAGGGCATCCGCAAGAAGTTCGCGCAGGAAGTCGGTTTCCTGTCGCCGCCGGTCCACATCCGCGACAACCTCGAACTCAAGCCGACCGCCTACCGCATCACGCTCAAGGGCGTGGAAGTCGGCAGCGGCGAGGCTTACGTCGGCCAGTTCCTGGCGATCAATCCGGGCATGGTGCACGGCGCGCTGCCGGGCGCGGCAACCACCGACCCCGCATTCGGCCTGCCCGCCACCTGGATCGATTCCGCCATGCGCGACCAGGCGCAGGCCATGGGCTACACCGTGGTGGACGCCGGCACCGTGATCGCCACCCACCTGAACCACCTGATCACCACGCACGCTGCCGAACTGCTCGGCCGCCAGGAAACGCAGCAGCTGCTCGACCACCTCGGCAAGGAAGCACCCAAGCTGGTCGAAGACCTGGTGCCGAAGATCATCACGCTGTCCACTTTGCAGAAGGTGCTGCAGAACCTGCTCACCGAAGGCGTCCACATCCGCGACATGCGCACCATCATCGAGGTGCTGTCCGAATTCGGCCCGAGCATTCAGGACCCGAACGAGCTCACGGCACAGGTGCGCATCGCGCTCGGCCGTGCGATCGTCCAGCAGATTTTCCCCGCATCCAGCGAGCTGTCGGTCATTACCCTCGACAACCGCCTGGAGCGCATCCTGATGCAGGCGCTGCAATCGAGCGGCCCGGACGGCGCGGGCATCGAGCCGGGCCTCGCCGACACGATTGCGCAGCAGACCGAAAGGGCGGCGCGCCAGCAGGAGCAGATGGGATTGCCGCCGGTATTGCTGGTGCCGGGACCGCTGCGCGCCTTGCTCGCGCGTTTCCTGCGCCGCACGCTGCCGCAGCTCAAGGTCCTGTCGCACGCAGAACTTCCTGATTCCAAGACGATTCGAGTTACAAGCCTAGTTGGAGGCCAAGCATGAACGTAAGAAAATTCTCCGCAAAAACGTCGCGCGACGCGTGGCGTCTGGTGCGTGAAGCACTCGGACCCGATGCGGTGATTCTCTCCAACCGAACCATCAACGGCACGGTCGAGATCCTCGCCCTCGCGCCCGAAGACATGTCGGCGCTGGCCGAGCCTGTCATCGAGAAGCCGGTCGCACCCAAGCCGCCTCTCTCCGATTCGACGCTGGCCGCATTCGGCGTCAAGCGCCAGCCCGAAGCCACACCGCAAGCAGCGCCGTCCGCATTCGGCGCCGGCCGCCCGATCGACAGCGACCAGGCCTCCAACCTCGCTGACGCACTGGCTGCCAGCCGCACCGCGCCGCAGGCGAGCCCCGCTGGCATGGGCGACATTGCCGAAGTGATGTCCGAGCTGCGCGCCATGCGCGGCATGCTGGAATCGCAGCTCGCCGAGATCGCCTGGAGCAGCCAGCAGAAGCGCGAGCCGATGAAAGCCAACGTGATGCGTGAGCTGCTGTCGGCAGGCTTCAGCGCCAGCCTGGCAAGGTATGTCACGCAGAAGCTGCCCGCCGGCGAAAAGACCGACAATGGCCTGGCATGGGTCAAGTCGGTCCTCGCGCGCAATCTCAATGTCGTGGGCAATGAAAACGAAATCCTGGAAAAGGGCGGCGTGTACGCGCTGGTCGGCCCGACGGGCGTTGGCAAGACGACCACCACCGCGAAGCTCGCCGCGCGCTGCGTCATGCGCCACGGCGCCGGCAAGCTGGCCCTGATCACGACGGACGGCTATCGTATCGGCGGCTACGAACAGCTGCGCATCTACGGCAAGATCCTCGGCGTGATGGTGCACTCGGTGAAAGACGAGACCGACCTGCGCATCGCGCTGGAAGAGCTGAAGAACAAGCACACCGTGCTCATCGACACCGTCGGCATGGGGCAGCGCGACAAGATGGTCGCCGAGCAGATCGCCATGCTGTCCGGCACCGACGCCAAGGTCAAGCGCCTGCTCTGCATGTCAGCGACCTCCACCGGCGAAACGCTCAACGAAGTGGTGCGCTCCTACCAGGGCGGCGGCCTCGCCGGATGCATCATCACCAAGCTGGACGAAGCGGCCACCGTCGGCAACGTGCTCGACGTGCTGATCCGCCAGAAACTCAGCCTGTACTACATCGCCAACGGCCAGCGCGTGCCGGAAGACCTGCATGTGCCCAACCAGCACTACCTGGTCGACCGCGCCTTCAAGCTCAAGCGCGAAACGGGCCCGTTCCAGTTCCAGGACGACGAACTCCCGCTGATCATCGGCAGTGCGGCAGCAGCAATGAACGACAAAGGTTTGCGTGAGGTGACACTTGGCTAGTTTCGATTTCGATCAGGCAGAAGGCTTGCGGCGCATGCTCGCCGCCGGCCCCAAGCCGCGCGTCTTTACTTTCCTTTCCGCTGCATCGGCGGAAGAGAAGGGCGCCATGCTCGTCAACCTCGGCGCCTCGCTGGCGCAAGCCGGCCGCGATGTGCTGCTGGTCGATGCCAGCCTCGCCTCCGAAGGCATCGCCTCCCGTCTCGACGCCCTGCGCGGCGCCACGCTGACGCAGGTGGCGCGCATGGAGCGCCGGCTTGAAGATGTCATCCAGCAGATGCCGCAAGGCTTCGGCGTGGCGGCGCTCAAGCGCGGGCCGCAGCGCAGCGCCGTCAAGGATGCGGAACTCGCCGGCCGCATGGACGGCGCGTTCGACCAGCTCGCCACGCGCGCCGACATCGTCGTCGTCGATGCCGAGCTGGACAAGGAAGATTCCCTCGCCATCCCGGCGCTCAACGATACCGAGATCGTGGTCCAGGTCGCCAACAGCCCGGAATCGATCAAGGATGCATACGCACTGATCAAGCGCCTCAACAACAAGCTCGGCCGCCGTCCGTTCAGCATCCTCGTAACCGGTGCCAGCGAAAAGGAAGCCCAGGTCGTCTTCGAAAACATGGCCAAGGCCGCGAACCGTTATCTGGCTGTCAAGTTGAACTCGATGGGCTCGGTGCCCGCCGACGAGCATCTGAAGCGCGCCATGCATCTCGGCCGCGCAGTGGTCGATGCATTTCCGCTGGCCGGTGCATCGGTCGCATTCCGTCGACTCGCAGGGAAGGTCGTATTGTCGGATATGGCCGCAGCGGGATAACATGGCGGTCTATGTACACCGTTAGCGGAAAATCGGACAAGAACCAGTTGCTGGAGGAGCACGCGCCTCTAGTGAAGAAGCTGGCCCACCAGATGAAAGCGAAGCTGCCGCCCAGCGTGGAGGTGGACGACCTCATCCAGGCCGGCATGATCGGGCTATTGGACGCCGTCAACCGCTATGAGGAAAACCACGGCGCGCAGTTCGAGACCTATGCGGTGCAGCGCATCCGCGGCGCCATGCTCGACGAATTGCGCAACAGCGACTGGCTGCCGCGCGGCATCCGCCAGAACATGCGCAAGATCGAAGTTGCGATGAACAAATTGCAACAGAAGCTCGGCCGCACCCCGCTGGAGACGGAAATCGCGAAGGAGCTGAAGGTGCCGCTGGAAGAGTATCAGGAGATGCTCAACGAAGGCAGCGGCCACCAGCTCGTCTACTACGAGGATTTCCACGACAAGGACGAGAGCGACCACTTCCTCGACCGCTACTGCATCGACGAACAGAGCGATCCGCTGCAGGCGCTGATGAACACGGGCTTCCGGGCCGCAGTCATCCGCGCGATTGAAGCACTGCCCGAACGGGAAAAGATCCTGATGGGCCTCTACTATGAGCAGGAGATGAACCTGAAGGAAATCGGCGCTGTGATGGGCGTGTCCGAGTCGCGCGTCTGCCAGCTGCACAGCCAGGCGATTGCGCGCATGCGTGCGAGGTTGAGGGAGCAGGCGTGGACTGGGCTAGCCTAGCCGGTCTCGCGATCGGTCTCATCGGCATCCTTTCCGGCCAGGCGCTGGAAGGGGGGCAGATCGATTCGCTGATCCAGCCCGCCGCGTTCGTGATCGTCGTGATCGGTACGATGGGCGCCGTGCTGCTGCAGAGCGGGATGGCCACCTTCCTGCGCGGCGCGAAGATGCTGCGCTGGATCTTCATTGCGCCGCCCGACAAGACGCGCGGCATCGAAAAGGAGATCACGCTCTGGAGCGCCACCGCGCGCCGCGAAGGCTTGCTGAGCCTGGAGCGCTACGTGCAGTCCGTGCAGGATGCCTTTACCGTCAAAGGGCTGCGCCTGATCGTCGACGGCATCGATCCGTACAAGATCCGCGAAATCCTCGACGTCGACATCTCGACTTATGAGCGCCGCGAGCGCCAGGCCGTCAAGATCTGGGAAGCGGCCGGCGGCTACGCGCCGACCATCGGCATCCTCGGCGCGGTGCTTGGTCTTATCCAGGTGATGGAAAATCTCACCGATCCGAGCCGGCTGGGCGGTGGCATCGCCGTGGCCTTCGTCGCCACGGTCTATGGCGTCGGCCTTGCCAACCTCGTGTTCCTGCCCATCTCCAACAAGCTCAAGACTATCGTGGCCGACGAAGTGCGCCGCCGCGAAATGCTGACCGACGTGTTCTGCAGCGTCGCCAACGGCGACAACGCACGCGTCATCGAAGAACGCATTCTCGCGTACCGCTAGCAGCGACCATGGCGCGAAAACGCTACGACGACGACAACGACAATCACGACCGGTGGATGGTCTCCTACGCCGACTTCATCACGCTGCTGTTCGCCTTCTTCGTGGTGATGTATGCGCTTTCCTCGGTCAACGAGGGCAAGTATCGCGTGTTATCCAACTCCCTCCTGAGCGCCTTCGGCCGCGTGCCCGTCGCACAGGCGAAGGGCGAGGCGGCGACTTCCGGGCTGCCGCTCCCGCTGCCGCCGCGCAACCGCAACAACGAGGCCTTGCGCCGCGAGCGTGAGCACCTCACCGGTGTGGCGCGCAATATCCAGGACGTGATGGCGCCGTTGGTCCAGCAGGGCAAGGTGCGCGTGACGCAGAGCGCGCGCGGCGTCAATGTCGAGATCAATGCCAGCGTGCTGTTTGCGCCCGGCGATGCGCGCCTGTCCGGCGAAAGCATCGAGGCCCTGCGCGCGGTGGCCGAGGTGCTGCGCAACGACGATCACGCGATCCAGGTGGAAGGGCATACGGATAGCGTGCCGATTCGCAACGCGCAATTCCCGTCCAATTGGGAATTGTCGGCAGTGCGCGCTTCGAGTGTGGTCAGGCTGCTCATCGACAGCGGGATAGCGGAGCAACGACTGACGGCCGTCGGACACGGACCGACAAGACCGGTGGGGTCGAACGACAGTGCCGAAGGGCGGCTGCGCAACCGGCGCGTATCTGTCATGATCCTGTCGAAGCTGCCGGAGAATGCGACGGAAGTGCCGGTGGCGGCGCAGCGGTAAAGCTTGATCGCGTGGCCGCGTGAAGGCGCGATGAAAGACACTGGATCCCGGCCCGCGCCGGGATAACGGTGAGAGATTGAGGTGTGATTAACGTCGGCCACCCGCATTCGGGACGCACGCTGTAGCCAAAGGATAAAGGACTGTAGGGTGGGTAGAGCGCAGCGAAACCCACCATGCGCCTGGCAGAGCGCATTTCGGTGCGTTTCGCTGCGCTCTACCCACCCCGCGGACCTCGATCGATTCATGAATGACTAACAACAACTTATATTCCCTATGAAGAACCTCCGAATCGGCACGAAGCTCGGCTTGGGCTTCGGCACTATCCTGCTGTTTCTCGCCGCAATCACGGCGGTGGGAATGGCAAGCATGGCATCCATGCATGGCACGACCGAACGTATCGTCAAGCAGGAGTGGATCAAGGTAAAGCTTTCGACGCAGGCGCTCGACAACACGCGCGGCAGCATCGCCCGCGTCTTCCAGCTGGTGATGAGCACGGATGCCGGCGACTCCGCGAAGGCGCGCGACCGTCTCACCGCCAACATGACTGCCGTGGAAGATGCCTTGCGCAAGCTCGACGGTTCGCTCACCGCCGGCAAGGGACGCGAGCTGCAAGACAAGGCCAAGGCTTCCCTGGCCAAGTACACCGATGCGTACAAGAAGGTGCTCGCCTTGATCGGCGAAAACAGGCGCGAGGAAGCCGCGACACAGGCATTCGGCCCAACCTATGCCGCCTTGCACGAACTCGCGGCGATACTGCGTGATCAGCTCGAATGGCAGCAAAAACAGGTTGATCTTGCCGGCGCGCAGAGCGAGGAAACGTATCTAAGCGCGCGCATGTGGATGCTGCTGCTGGGCGGACTGGCGATTGTCCTCGGGGCGAGCGGTGCATGGATGGTCACGCTGGGCATCCGGCGGCCCGTGCAGTATGCGGTGCGCGTCGCCAAGACTGTGGCCAGCGGCGACCTGACGAGTGTGATCAAGGTCGAGTCGAAGGATGAAACCGGTGAGCTGTTGCAGGCGCTGAAGAACATGAACGAGGCGCTGGTGCGCATCGTGGATGAGGTTCGCAAGGGCACGGATACCATCGCGACCGCATCGACCCAGATCTCCTCGGGTAACCTGGACCTGTCTTCGCGCACGGAGCAGCAGGCCAGTTCGCTGGAGGAGACGGCATCCTCGATGGAGGAGCTGACCTCTACCGTCAAACATAACGCTGACAACGCACGCCATGCCAACCAGCTTGCTTCCTCCGCCTCGGCAGTGGCGATCAGGGGAGGCAACGTCGTGTCCGAAGTGGTCCAGACGATGAGCTCGATCAATGAGTCATCCCGCAAGATCGTGGACATCATCGGGGTGATCGATGGCATTGCGTTTCAGACCAACATCCTGGCCTTGAACGCCGCCGTGGAAGCCGCACGCGCCGGTGAACAAGGGCGGGGCTTTGCCGTCGTTGCCACCGAGGTGCGCAACCTGGCGCAACGCTCTGCGAACGCCGCCAGGGAAATCAAGGCGCTGATCGGCGACTCCGTGGAAAAAGTGGAGATTGGAACCAGATTGGTCGACCAGGCCGGCAGCACGATGAATGAGGTGGTCGACAGCGTGAAGCAGGTCTCGGACATCATCAGCGAAATTGCCGCCGCCAGCGACGAACAACGCGCCGGCATCGAACAGGTGAACCAGGCCATCAGTCAGATGGACCAAGTGACGCAGCAAAACGCTGCGTTGGTCGAGGAGGCGGCGGCAGCGGCCGAGTCGCTGCAGGAGCAAGCCGGCGGGCTGGCGCAGGTAGTCTCCGTCTTCAAGCTGGACGCGAATCGGAACTTGCCCGCACTCCGCTGAGTGCGGTTCGGGAGATGTCCCGATGCGATCTTCCGATGCAAAAAGCCCGCTCATCGTGCGGGCGAAGACCAACTTCTGATTCTGCCTCAGGCTGCCCCATAACACTGCTGGCCGAAGCATTGCGTCGCATACGGCGGTGTGCGAGTTCGATGTGGTACGGAGCGCCAAACGCCGGCGCATTGGAGAATCCCTGTCCCCCGGCGTTCGCCGGGATGACGGGGAGAGGGGGGCGCGATTGAAAGCAGGCGCCCGCATTCGTATGTAGCCGGACTGCCTTGTTTGTCCGCGTGCGGGTTGAAGTGGCACCACCTCCCACTTCCCTGACCCCGTCATCCCGGCGAAGGCCGGGATCCAGCGGCGTCGATGGCGCGAAAAAGGGAAGCCTTCCACCGGTGTCACCACCGGTGAATACAACAGTCAGGGAGGCCAGTGATGTTCAGCCGACGACCAGCTTGCGCTTGTTCGCGGTGTTGGCCGACTGGCCGTTGGGGCCGTACATGGCGCCGCCCTGGGGCGCGCCGTTGAGGATGTTGAGTGCCGCCTGGTTGCGGCCCATGTGCTGGCCGATCAGCAGGCCGTTGACGCGGTTGAGTTCCTTGGCTTCGCGGGCGATGTCCAGGAGCTCGGTCCAGGACTTGCCGGCCGCGGATTGCGCGGCGCCGGCGTCAACCCATTTCTGCATGCCGGCTTCGCTGCCGTCGAAACCGGCGGAGGCGAGGGCGCGATGGCGGTTTTGCGCCAGTTCGGTCATGCGGACGACGAATTTCGTCTTTTCTTCGGCAAGCCTGGCCAGCTCGTCCATGTTGGCGTTGATGAGGACGTCCTGTTCCTGCTTGAGCAGGTCGCGCAGGGCAGCGGCCGCGCGGACCTCTTCGCCGAGGCTTTGTGCCAGGGTATTGCCGATCGATTGCATGTGTCTTGCCTTGCTTAATGTCTTGCTTCAGGCCTTGCGCGAGCGGATCAGGTCGCTCACCGTGTCGAGCAGTCCGTTGGCCACCTTCTCGGCGTCCACCTGGAACCGGCCCTCGGCGATCGCGGCCTTGATTTCTTCCACCTTTTTCGCGTCGAAGACGCTGGCGCCGCCCAGTTGCGTGAGCGATTCCATCTTCGTCGACAGGTGCACGGTGCCGGACTCGGCCGGTGCCTGGCTGACGGCACCTGCCTTGTCGGCGCTCTTGCCCGACCGGGTTTGCGTTGTGTTTACGCCCAACCCCGCGGTCTTTTTCAGGGAGTCATCGATTTTCACGGCAATTTCCTTGTCTGGTTGGTCTTCTACTGCTTGTCATCATTCTTATCGACCCGATTTGCGGAAACTTTAGCATTGAATCGCAGATTCCGAAAAAAACTTGCGGTCAGTACGTCACTTCCACCACTCCCCCGGCCCGCGCCACGCCGCTGACCACTTGCCCTGACGGGGTGCGCGCCTGCGCAACCTGGCCTTCGGCGGCGTTGTTCAGCGCTTTTGCTTCGGCGGAGACCTGGAATCCGGGGCCGTTCGATACCACGCGCACGGTCTGTCCCTGCTGGATTGCCTGCTGGGCGCGCAGGGCGTCGCCGCGCAGCGGGATGCCGGCGCCCAGGGAGGTTGCGACGGTGCGGCCGACTGCTTGCGATGGATCGGTAATGATTCCACTGGGTAAGGTCGTGAGATCGCCCTTGAGCTTGCTGAGGTCGTTCGGGCCGACCATCTGGCCTTGCGCGAGCGGCGCCGCGGTGACGACGTATTCCCCGATCACCTGCACCTTCGCGCCGACGTAGATCGTCCACGGGGCGGGGGCGGCGCAGCGGACGCCGACGGTTGTCTT
>NZ_DASRXF010000028.1:0-94465 GCF_035654295.1 Noviherbaspirillum sp.
AAAAAACCGCGTGAACTAGGCATGCCGGCGCAATAGCTGCCCGCCGAACAAGAGCATCCACAGCGGGAAGATCAGCACGACAATGATCAGCATGGCCTTCATGAGCCCGTTGAGTGCCGGGAACATGCCGAACAGGAAGAAGAGTCCGAAACACCAGCCGGTCACTTTCAACAGGAGAAGGATCGGTCCCTTCCAGCCTGCCTGCCTGAGCTGATGGCCGACAACCGTTCCCCAGAAGAGCACCACCGGCCCTTCGGACCACCATAGTCCTTTTTGACTCGCATGCGCGATGGCCGTCCACGCGGATTCCGCGGCGGCCCTCGCCGCCTCGCCGCCGTCCGCGTGCAACTGCGCCAGCGGATGCAGGACAGCAAGCTGCATGGCTGCGCCGCCGACACCGACCACGGCGTAGAGCGCCATCGCCAGGACTGCCATGTCGCCCAGCACGCCCGCGCTATCCCGGAAGCTGTGCCAGAGGTAGGCCGCGATGACGAGAACGGGCAGATAGAATCCGAGGATGTCGGCGAACATGCCCCAGCGGAACATGTCGCGCTCCCCGGACGGCAAGGCCAGCATGCTCGGCCCGTGGAGGATCATCTCGGTATCCCCGCCGGTCACCATCAGTACCAGCGCGACGTTCGCGTAGGCAAAGAGGCCGCCGAGGATGGCACTCCAGGCCGTGAAGCGTACGGCTTTGTTCGGGCCCGGGCTCATGCTGCCTCCACGCGTTCGAGGGCGCCGTAGGCGTAGTACAACTGCGCCAGCATGTAAGACCAGGTGGTCAACGCCAGGGTGAAGAAGATCACCTGCTCCTCATCGCCCGGGATCTTGTAGAAGTCGTAGATGGAGGCGATGGCCTGTCCCGACACGAGGGCGAGGATCACGCCGAGGGCGTGGCGATTCTCTCCTGCCCGCAGCAAGCGATAGGCGAAATACGCAAGATAGATCGAGAATGCCGTCCACATGAACAGGTAGAAGTAAGGCAAGGGCTTGGCCATGATGTCGGCCGACACGAGAAACGCCGTGCCCGCGATACTTCCGGCGAAAAATACGATGTCCAGGAACTTCGACGGCGCGTAGCGATGCGTCACCGCCATCAGGCCGGCGGTGGCGATCACGGGGATGCCGAACGCCCTGGAAAACGCATCGCAAAAGTACGAGATGCTGTATGGGAGCTTCGCCTGGCTCAGGAGATAGATCAGGAGGTTGGAGGTCGAGAGCGTGACGACCAGCCACTCCAGTCCGAGCAGGTAATTCTGCTTCCTGAGGAACTTCACGCCGTAGACCAGCGAGGTCGCCAGCAGCAGCACGGTGGCGAGGCAGAGGATGGTGAACTTGAGATCCATGACGATTATTCCTGCGTCCATCCGTTCTGGTAGAGCCTTCCGGCCAGCACCCCGAGGCGCATGGTGAGGTGGTAGTTCTCGCCGTCTTCGATCAGCGCGGAGCGGACGTCGCGGAACATCTTTTCGATGGGGTACTCGCGCGTGGTGCCATTGCCGCCGAAAAGCTGGAAGGCTTCGTGCGTGATCTTCATCGCTTCTTCGGTCACGCTGACCTTGGCCTGCGCAGTCGCGTAAGGGTGGCTCTGCGGCGACATGCGCGCAAAGGCGAGGCTGCGGCGGGCGATTGCACGGGCCATCTCCAGGCGGCGCAGCATCTCGCCTACGCGCAGGTGCGTCATCTGGTGATCGATCAGGTACGCCCCGCCCTGCTTGCGCTCGTGGCAGTAGGCCAGCGCAGCCTCGAACGCCGCGCGCGCCGCGCCGACGAAGACCTGGCACATGTGCGTTCCGGCGTACGACCACATCGAGGAGAGGTTGCCGAGATACTCGTCCTTCAAGGCGATGGCGAAGCGCTTCGGGACCTTGACGTTGTCGAAATAGATTTCGCCCTGGGGCAGCGCGCGCTGGCCGATCTTGTCCAACGGTTTGCCGCGCGAGATCCCAGGCAGGTCGAGCGGAATGATCAGCCCGATGCCGTTGGTGAAGGCGCCGTGTACGCCGGTGCTGTAGAACCCGTCGCCGTAATCCGCGGCCATGTAAGCGAGCGCGACCTGCGCCACCGAGCCATTCGACACCCACGCCGAGCTCTGGCCGTTGATGACGATCTCGTCGGCGCCGACCTTGGCGGTGACGTTACCGATCGGCTGCTTTCCGCCCGCGGCCAGCTCTTCGCGGTACAGGATCGCGGCGTCCGAGCCGCGATCGGGCTGGGTGTTCATCCAGCAGCCGAGCCTGCCGGCGCACATCTCGATCAGTTCCTGGTTGCCGAGCGACTGGGCCATCATCAAGGGCGCCGTCGCGACGCCGAGCGAAACGGCCAGGCCGGAGTCACCCCATCCGAGCTCTTCGCCGATCAGCGATTCGATGCGGACGGCGACCTCCGGCGGGAACTGGGCGATCAGCGCCGGATCGAGTCCGAGCTTGGCGCTTTCGGCCAGGACAGTCCAGTACGGCGACCCGGGAGCGATCACCTCCTCCGGCGTCATGCGGTCCAGCTCCCGGCCGATCGGGCGCATGACGTCGCGTGCAAAGCGATGCACGCTGTTCTGGATCGCGCTTTCCTCTTCGCTAAGAGGCGTTTCGAAACCGCTCAGGCCGGCCAGCGGCAGCGATGTGGATTTGTAAAGACGAATCACCTGGGTCTCCTTTGAAAATATGACAACCGGGGCTGAAGCCGACGGGCCGCTTCGCTCTTTTGCTTCACTCTTCTGTTAGTACATATTACCAAAGTTAGGACGAATTACAAAAGACTTCGCAAAAAAAAACACGACAGGGATTCCCTGTCGTGTTTTCGCGTCGCGGCGGTGTTCCGGCTAGTCCTTGCGGGTCACCCCGCGCACGATGGCGTCGGCGGTAGCGAGGAATTGCGCCTCGAGACCCCGCGTGTAATCGCGCTTGCGGCGCCCCGCGCCGAGCTGGAAACTGAGGCCGTCCGCCATCGCGACAAGCAGCGTGGCGCGGTGCAGGCTTTCGGCGGGCCCGCAATCGGGATGGGCGGCGCGGATAAGCTGCGCGAGATCGCGCGTCACTGTCTCGTACCAGTCGTCGAGCAGCCGCGAACATTCTGGATCGATCGCGGCAAGCGAAACGAAGTGCCACCACAGAGCCGTGCGTTCGGCATTCTTAGCGTCGCGCATCGCGCGCTCGGCGATGATGTTGAGCGTGTTGCGCGGCGGGGTGCCGCTGGTGACCGCACGCTTGAGGTCGCCAAGGTAGGCATTGACCACCGGCTCGACGACCGCGCGCAGCACCGCAAGCCGCGTCGGAAAGTAGTACTGAAGGTTGCTGATGCTGATCTCGGCACGGACAGCCACCTCGCGCAGGGTGAATTCCAGGCTGCCGCCTTCGAGCAGCAGCTTTTTTGCCGCATCGATGATGGCGTTACGGGTGCGCATGCCCTGGGCGCGCAAGTTGCGCTCGGTTTCGACTGGCGTTTCGGTCGTTGCGGACCGCTTTCTGCTGACGCGTTGCTTGCTGGGTTCTGTCATTGTTCTGTTCGTCGTTCCGGTGGCGGGAGGCCGTCATTGTTTTGTATGTATACCAAAAAATCAATGTTGCCACAATGATGCGACCCGGATTCGGCAAGGCAGGTACGAGATATGCATGATTCGAGTATCTCTACCTCAAGGTCCGGCGAGGCAAGCATCCTCGTTCATGTGCTTCCGTGCGACTTGCCGATTTCATTGTTAAAAATTCAAACAGGATCCTCGCGGAGTGGGAGGACTTCGCGGCTGTGGTTGCGCCGCCGGATATGAGCATGACGGGCAAAGAGTTGAGAGACCATGCCGCAATGATGCTCAACGCCATTGCCGAAGATCTTTGCTTCCCGGAATCTCCCCGGGAGCAGGAAGACAAGTCGAAGGGGCGCGGCACTCCCGGGCCCGCCGACGCAGCCGGAAGCGAACATGGGGTTGCCCGCCTGAAGTCGAACTTCACGATCGAGCAGCTTGTCGCCGAATACCGGGCACTCCGCGCCACTGTCCTGCGCCTCTGGAGTGAAGACACCGAATCATCAGGGCAATGCGATTTGCGGGACCTTATCCGCTTCAACGAGGCGATTGACCAACTGCTCGCTGCATCCGTTGCCAGTTTTGCCCGGCAATCGCGCCAGGCGGTGAGTGACGAGCGGACACTCAGGGACGAGTTCCTGGCGATGCTGGCCCACGAACTGCGCAACCCGCTCGCACCGATTGCGTCGGCGGCGTCACTATTAAAGCGGGGCAAGAACGACGAAAACGTCTCCAGGAGAGCGAGTGCCATCATCGAGCGGCAAGTCGAGCATATGACCGGGCTGGTCGATGACTTGCTGGACGTTTCAAGGGTGACGAGAGGCTTGATCGAACTGGAGAAAGAGGCGCTGAACCTCGACGGCATCATTTCCGATGCGGTTGAACAGGCGATGCCGCTCATACATTCGCGCGGCCACCTGCTGACGATCCGGGAACTGCCTGAGCTTGCTGTCGTGCTTGGGGACCGGAAGCGGCTCGTGCAGATTGTCTCCAACCTGCTGACAAACGCGGCCAAATACACGCCTGACGGCGGACAGATCGACCTGAGGACGGAGGTACGCCAGGAGCAGGTGACGATTGCCGTGCAGGATAACGGTATCGGCATGGCTCCTGATCTGATCGAGCACTTGTTCGAGCCGTTTGTACAAGCCAAGAGAACTTCTGACCGATCCTCGGGCGGGCTGGGCCTGGGGCTCGCACTCGTCAGGAGTCTGGTTGAACTTCACGGCGGAAAGGTGAGCTGCACGAGTGCGGGCCCCGGCAAGGGAAGCGAATTCAAGGTCTGTCTGCCGCGACTGCAGAAGTACGACGACAAGGCCCTCCACTCCCCTTCCGGCGAGCCTTCGATTCCGGGCCGGCGGGTGAAAGTATTGATCGTCGATGACAACGTCGACGCCGCACAGGCCATGTGCATCATCCTCAACACAGCCGGGCATGAAGCCACCGTCGAGCACTGTCCAAAGGAGGCGCTCGACGCAGCGCTGAAGGAAAGACCCGACGTCTGCCTGCTGGACATTGGCCTGCCCGGGATCAGCGGCAACGATCTCGCCCGGCAGTTGCGAGCGCGCCCGGAAACCGCAGGCACATTGCTCATCGCCGTGACCGGCTACGGGCAATCCGCCGACCGCGAACGCGCGAGGGCGGCGGGATTCGATCACTACATGACGAAGCCGGTCGACATCTCACGCCTGCTGGCCCTGCTGGGCTCGGCTTGAGCAGGATCGGATCGCGTGCGGAATGTACTTGCGGCGTGTCGCTCGGCTCATTGGGGCGAGGCCGCGGGAGATCGCGCTCACCCGCGCCGGGCGGCTTCGATCGTAGCGATGTCGATCTTCCCCATCTGCATCATCGCCTCGAAAGCGCGCTTGGCGGCGGCGCGGTCAGGGTCCCCGATCGCGGCAATGAGCGCGCGCGGCGTGATCTGCCACGACAGGCCCCACTTGTCCTTGCACCAGCCGCATGCGCTTTCCTGGCCGCCGTTGCTGACGATCGCATTCCACAGGCGGTCGGTTTCGGCCTGGTCGTCGGTCGCGATCTGGAAGGAGAAAGCTTCGCTGTGCGTGAACTCCGGGCCGCCGTTCAGTCCGATGCAAGGAATGCCGGCGACGGTGAACTCGACCATCAAGACATCACCCTCCTTGCCCGCGGGATAATCGCCGGGCGCGCGATGGACCGTTCCTACCGTGCTGTCCGGAAACGTCTCCGCGTAGAACTGCGCGGCTTCCAGCGCATTGCTGTTGAACCAGAGACAAATCGTGTTCTTGCTGACCATTTTCGATCTCCGATGGGTGTTATGAAGACCATGACTAGTGCCATGATTGAAGATATAGCACAGGCTGGTAGCGCGGTCTCGTTCCTGGTCAGGGTTTGTTCATGTCTCTCCGGACTGCCGGGCGGAACGGCGCTGCACCCACTGGAATCCCTCATGCTTGGTGATCGCGGCGATTTCTATCGGCCCGCCCACGGTCTTCGGGCGCGGCACGGAAAACCGGATGAAGCCTATCGTCGTCTCGGCGAGATAGCGCGCAAGGTCGATCGCATCCTGGATCGGCATGGCCTCGACAAACAACAATTCATACAGGTCGGGGACCAGCTTTTCCCGCAACTCCGCTGCCTGTTCCGCCGTTAGCCCGTGTTTCACCGCCACACTGTTGAACCGTGTCCCCAATCCGAATACCAGTCGGTCGAGGGCCTCGTACTCTCCATCCCACCGCAAGCCGAACTCTTGCTCCGACTGAACGCAGTTCGGCGGCGGGCAAGCGTCGCCCATCAGGTTCACTTCCCACACTTCCGCCAAGGGCCTGCCCGACGAGTAACCGCAAACGCGCAGCTTGGTCCAGGTGCTTGCCCCGTGCGCGACGGATTTTTCCTCGAAAAGGAACTGGCGCATTTTCGAGGCGATGCCCTCGATGGTGTAGCTGCCGGGGTCGATCCGCCAGTGGGGATAGATGCCGCTTTCGTCGCTGAAGCGCTGCCGCAAGTCTTTCAGCAGGGTCTCGAACGATTCGTTTCCGATTCCGCCCGCTCCCGTCACCATCACTCCCACGGGGAGGCCTTCGCGCACGTTCACGATCTTGCGGGAGTTGTTGTAGATCATTCCGCTGGCGAAAGAACTCGCGCTGTCGGCCGCCATGACGACGCCGTCGTTGATCTTGACGGATACCAGGACTGTCATACTGTTCCTTACGGTGAGTGAGCGCCTGTGTTCACGGAGCGAATGTACGTTCGCCCGTGGGCGACTTAATGCCTGCCTGATTTCTCCATGATCGCGTCGACATCGGTCTTGGCGCGAAACTGGCTGTTCCCCTCGCGGTAGAGCACGCCGCCTATCCTCACCAGGGACGCGAATGTTTCCTCCGGCAGTTTTTCGTGCGAATCGGCGAGCAGTTGGGCCAGCTCTTCAATCACGCTGGCGAGCATCGGGCCGGATTCTTCCAGTGCGATTGTCCCTGCATGTTGCCGGAACATTTCAAGTATGCGTTCCGCGGTCATTGCACCTCCGGTCGTGAACGTTCAGTGTACCCGCTGTCCGCGAACGCGTTGGCAGGCACATAATAGGTATGGCTGCATGCGCCGCGGCAATGTTCCCCAAGGGGTGGAAAAATAATCGAAATAACGATAGGTATCTCCGGGCTTTGCCTGTATAGTGGTCCTGCGCTTGCATCAAGTTGTCGTCATTGCTGGTTTCTCTCCCGTCTTGCCCGTTCCGGGGCCATTCCTGTTTGATTCTCATCGGTAGTCTTCCTTGGTTCCAGGTGCGCCATGGGCAATCGTGCCCGATTTCAACATGAAGGAAACAGTAATGATTACGCAAACCGGTACAGTAAAGTGGTTCAACGACGCCAAGGGCTTCGGCTTCATCGCCCCCGATGGCGGCGGCAAGGACGTGTTCGCCCACTTCCAGGACATTCAGGCGCAAGGATTCAAGAGCCTGTCCGAAAACCAGCGCGTCTCGTACGAACTCGGAAACGGTCCCAAAGGCGAGAAGGCGACCAACATTCGCCCGGTGTAAGCGGGCCGGAAGGCCTTTGATCGACATCTCCATCCGGCCTTGCGCGTCGTCAGCGCCAAGGCTTCCAACCCGGTCATGATGGGAGCTCCAGAGGGAGATTTCTGCGTGTGCTCGTACTGCATTCCCGTGCGGTCCGGCCAGCGTGAATTGACCGCCTCCGTTCTGCGCCATTGCGTGCGGAGTTCACCTAAGGAACATCATCATGAACCATGCATCCAGCCAGCCTCACCTCTCCGGCGACGGCGTCATCTTTAGTGTCATCGTGGACTCGGTGCGGCACGAATGCCTTATCACGCCGCAGGCCTTGTACGCACTTTCCTCATACAAGACCGAGGATGATGACGTCGACGTGATGGAAATCTTCCGCGCATACGAGCCGAATATCAACGGCGTCGCGCGCAGGCTGGTGGCAGCCGGCGTCGCAGGCAACCCGCTGGTCCTGCGTCCCGCGACCTTCCGCTCGCCGCGCACGCAATAACTTTTTCTCTCCCGCCCGATCTCGCATCGGGCGATGCCGGCACTTGTGATATAGTCCGGCGTCCGATGGCGGGCCGCTCGTCCAGTTCATGCGTATTGGGCGACTTCAGCATCCCGCCTCTTCCTGTCCTCCGGCTACCAGGGTTGAACGCCTGCGTGTGCCGGCCACCTCGCCGTTCCGCCGATGCTGATGCTGATGCTCGGCGCCGTGATCCGCCGCCGCGCCCGCCATTCCGGGGCAAGGCCTCATTGAACCCTGTGCGCCGATGTCCGCGCCGTCCCTGCTCTCCCGGAACGGAAGCCTTCCGTGCCCGCAGCAGGCTGCGCCCGGCATCACCCCGCGCGCGCCAAGTAATGGAAATCTGCATGTCTAAAGAAGAAGTGCTGGAAATGAACGGCCTCGTGATCGAGGTGCTCCCCGATTCACGATTCCGAGTGAACCTGGAAAACGGTCATCAATTGATCGCCTACACCTCGGGCAAGATGCGGCAGCACCGCATCCGCATCATCGCCGGCGACAAGGTATCGATCGAAATGTCCCCGTACGACCTGAGCAAGGGCCGTATCACCTTCCGCCACCTCGAGAAGCGCGGGCCGGCCATGCAGGGGCAGCAGCGCCGGAGATAAGTCCCGCGAACTGCGGGCTTGCCGCAGGACCAGGATCCGTTGTCCGGGTTGGAGCACGCCCGGCATCCCAAGGATTGAAGCCTCATCGGCTGCGGTCCGAATCACTGCGCTTTCGCGTAATCGACCATCCCCTGGAAGTCGGCGGCAATTTTCGTCCGGCTTGTCAAAACTTTTCAGCTCTGCCTGCTGCATCTGCTTGTTCCATTCCGGCATCTCCTCCGGGTACCACCTCGTATTTCCGGCCGGCTCATGAGAAACCCCTCCGGCAAGTCGCACTACCGGCGTTGAATACGCTCTAGTGGTTACAATGACATGAACAGCGCTTGAATGAACCGCGCCGCATGTTGCGCCACGGAAGAGCTGGCGTGGGCCAAAGAATCCGATGTTCAATTCCAGGGAGCACGATGAGACCCGATGACAGTCCGCCTCTGAAGATTCTTGTTCAACCTCAGTGGATTGCTCCGGCATACCCGGTCATGCAGGCGGGCATCTGCTGATGGATGCGTTATTGCTGACGCTCATCGTGTTTCCCTTTGCGGGGAGCATCGCCGCGGCCCTCCTGCCGGCCGATACACGGAACAGGCAGGCAGCGCTGGCCGGCCTGGTTTGTGTGTCCGGCATGCTGGTGACCGGGTATTTCTATCCGGAGATCGGCAACGGCGAAGTGATGCGCTACCGCGTCGAATGGTTGCCGGCGCTGGGTGTGGACTTCGCGCTGCGCATGGATGGCCTGGCGTGGCTGTTCGTCATGCTGGTGCTGTTCATCGGCTTGCTGGTGACGCTGTATGCGCGTTACTACATGTCGCCGGAAGATCCGGTGCCGCGCTTCTTCTCCTTCCTGCTCGCCTTCATGGGCTCAATGCTGGGCGTCGTCCTTTCCGGCAATCTCGTTCAGCTGGTGGTGTTCTGGGAATTGACCAGCCTGACGTCCTTCCTGCTCATCGGCTACTGGCACCATCGCGCGGACGCACGGCGCGGCGCCCGCATGGCCTTCATGGTCACCGCCGCCGGCGGGCTGTGCCTGTTGAGCGGAGTGCTGATGCTGGGCCACGTCGCCGGCAGTTACGATCTCGACGTCGTGTTATCGGCGGGCGATGCGGTGCGTGCGCATCCGTGGTACCGGCCAATGCTCGTGCTGGTGGCGCTTGGCGCATTGACCAAGAGCGCCCAGTTCCCTTTTCATTTCTGGCTCCCGCATGCGATGGCCGCCCCTACCCCGGTGTCGGCCTATCTGCATTCGGCCACCATGGTCAAGGCCGGCGTATTCCTGCTGATGCGCCTGTGGCCTGTCATGTCCGGCACCCCGGAATGGATCTGGCTGATCGGCGGTGCGGGCATCTGCACGATGCTGGTCGGCGCGTTCGCAGCCATCTTCCAGCACGACCTGAAAGGTTTGCTGGCCTACTCCACCATCAGCCATCTGGGCCTGATCACGGTACTGCTCGGGCTCGGCACGCCGCTGGCGATGGTGGCCGCGGTGTTCCATACCCTCAACCACGCCACCTTCAAATCGTCCCTGTTCATGGCCGCGGGCATCATCGACCATGAGACCGGAACGCGCGACATGCGCCTGCTGCGCGGCCTGTTCCGCCATCTTCCCTACACGGGCACGCTGGCGATCGTCGCCAGCGGCGCAATGGCCGGTGTGCCGCTGCTCAACGGTTTTCTGTCCAAGGAAATGTTCTTTTCCGAGACCGCCCTGGTCGGCGGAGATGAAGACTGGTCCTTGTCGGTCGCAGCCGTGGCCATGGGCATTTTCAGCGTCGCGTATTCCCTGCGCTTCATCAGCGTATTCTTTGGCCGGCCTGTTGTCGCCTTGCCGAAAGTACCGCACGAACCGCCGCGCTGGATGCGGTTTCCGGTCGAATTGCTGGTCTTGGCCTGCGTGCTGGTCGGCATCGCACCGGGGCCGATCGTCGAACCCTTCCTGCGCATGGGCATTGCGTCGATGCTGGGAGAGCAAATGCCGGCGTTCAGCCTGCAGGTCTGGCACGGCTTCAACATCGCACTCCTCAAGAGCGTCATCGCACTCGCCGGCGGCATCCTGTTCTATATCGTTCTGCGCAAGCGTTATGCGCTTGCCACCCGCTCGGACGCGCCAGTGCTGGAAAGATTCAGCGGCGCCCAGGCCTACGAGACCACCATCCTGCGCCTGGGCATGGCCGCAGCCTGGTTGGTGAAATGGTTTGGCACCAGGCGGCTGCAGCCGCAATTGCTGTTGATGGTCCTCGCCCTGGTCGTCATACCGCTGCTGCTTGTGCGCCCCCTGCCGGCATTCGGCACGCAACTGCGTTCCGATGTCGACCTGCTGTTTGCCGGGATGTGGCTGATCGGCTGCGCGTGCGCGGTCACGGCGGCGTGGCAGGCCAAGTATCACCGCCTCGCTGCCCTGATCCTGGTAGGCGGCACCGGCATCGTGACCAGCCTGACCTTCCTCTGGCTCTCGGCGCCCGACCTGGCGCTGACGCAATTGATGGTGGAAACCGTGACCACCGTGCTCATCCTGCTCGGTTTGCGCTGGCTGCCGCCGCGGATCGCCCCCCTTGAGCTGAACCGCAGAATGCCGCGCAGCGTCTTTCTGCGCCGATCGCGCGACATGGCCGTTGCCGTGGCGGGCGGTACGGCCATGGCAGCCCTCAGCTATGCGGCGCTGACGCAACCGGTGCTGGACAATATCGGCGATTTCTTCCTGCTGCACGCCCTGTCCGGCGGTGGCGGGAGCAACGTGGTCAATGTCCTTCTGGTGGACTTCCGCGGCTTCGATACCTTCGGTGAGATTACCGTGCTTTCCATCGTGGCACTGACCGTCTATGCGCTGCTGCGCCGCTTCCGTCCCGCCGCCGAAAGCATCGCCATTCCGGTCCAGCAGGCCAACGATGTCGACCCTGCAGTACGGCAGGGGCCCGCGCAGCAGGCCAACCGCGGATACCTGATGGTGCCTGGCGTCTATTTGCGCTTCCTGATGCCGTTCATGGTGGTGGTCGCCGCCTATTTCTTCCTGCGCGGACACAACCTGCCCGGCGGGGGCTTTGTCGCCGGCCTGATCTTCGCGGTCGCGGTCATCACGCAGTACATGCTGGGCGGCACGCATTGGGTGGAGTCGCGCCTCGGGCTGCGGCCGCATCGCTGGATTGCCTACGGGCTGTTCATCGCGCTGCTGACCGGGCTGGGCGCCTGGCTGTTCGGCTATCCCTTCCTGACCAGCCACACCGCGCACCTGCACCTTCCATTGCTCGGCGAGATCCATGTCCCGAGCGCCTTTTTCTTCGATCTCGGCGTGTTCATGGCCGTGGTCGGCACCACCATGCTGATCCTGCTGGCGCTGGCGCATCAATCCTTGCGCAGCCGGCGCACATCGCCTGACATCCTGGCCGCGCCGCAACCCGAACCCATGAGGGAGACACTCTGATGGAACTCATCATCGCGCTTGCCATCGGCATCGTGTTCGGCTCGGGCATCTGGCTGGTCCTGCGCCCGCGCACCTTCCAGGTCCTGACCGGACTGCTCTTGATGTCCTATGCGGTCAACCTGTTCATCTTCGTCATCGGGCGCCTCTGGATAGACCGGCCGCCGCTGACGCCCGGCCCGGCCTTGCCCGATCCAACGACCGTCGCCGATCCGCTGCCGCAGGCGCTGGTGCTCACGGCCATCGTGATCGGCTTCGCCACGACCGCGCTGTTCCTGGTGCTGATGATCGGCGCGCGCGGCGTGACCGGCACCGACCATGTGGATGGCGAGGAGCCGGACCGATGAGCCTCGCCTGGAGCCAGCATCTGATCGTCGCGCCGGTGCTGCTGCCGCTGTTGTGCGGCGCGCTGGTGGTGCCTTTCAAGGAAAGCCGCCACCGCCTGAAATTCGCCGTCAACATGATTTCGGTGCTATGCCTGTTCGCGGTGGCGGTGCGGCTGCTCGTGATGACGGACAACGAGGCCTGGCCGCAGGGCATCGGCGTCTATCTCGCGGCGAACTGGGCCGCGCCGTTCGGCATCGCGCTGGTGGCCGACCGGCTGGCGGCCATGATGCTGCTGCTGACCTCGCTCATCGCGGGCTGCGTGCTGCTGTACTCGGCGCAGCGCTGGAGCCGCATCGGCGTGCACTTCCATTCCTTGTTCCAGTTCCTGCTGATGGGCATCAATGGTGCCGTCCTCACGCATGACCTGTTCAACCTGTTCGTCTTCTTCGAAGTCATGCTGGCCGCGTCCTACGGTCTGCTGCTGCACGGCTACAACGTGGCGCGCCTGCGGGCCGGCATCCAGTACATTGCGATCAACCTCGCGGCCTCCCTGCTGTTCCTGATCGGCGTCGCGCTCATCTATGCCAGCACCGGCACATTGAACATGGCCGACCTCGCCGTGCGCCTGCCGCATGCCGGGGCACACCAGCTGCCGCTGCTGCAGGCGGGGGCGGCAATCCTGGCGATCGCCTTCCTGGTCAAGAGCGCGATGTGGCCGCTCGGCTTCTGGCTGCCGACCACCTACTCCGCGGCCTCGCCCCCGGTCGCCGCCATGCTGGTGCTGACGACCAAGATCGGCCCCTTTGTGATCCTGCGGGTATGGCTGCTTGCCTTTTCCAGTGCGGCCGGCGTGTCCTCCGGTTTCGCCTTCGACCTCTTTCTCTGGGGCGGCATGGCCACCGTCGTCTTCGGTGCGGCCGGCATGCTTGCAACGGATGTATCGGAAAGACTGGCGGGCTATGGCGCGATCGTCTCGTCCGGCATCCTGCTGGCGGTGATCGGCTACGGCCAGGCTTCACTGGTGAGTGCCGGGCTGTATTACCTGCTCGGCTCGACCCTGGCGCTGTCCGCTTTCATGCTCCTGCTGGAACTGATCGAACGCTTCCGCTCCCCGGGAGCGGCGGTGCTGGCGCTGACGATGGAAGCGTTCGCCGTGGAGGAAGCTCCCGGCGAGCCGGTCGGCGTCGGCATCCCAGCCGCCCTCGCCTTCCTCGGAATGTCGTTTGCCGCCTGCGCGCTGATCATCACCGGTTTGCCGCCGCTCTCGGGTTTCGTCGCAAAATTCACCCTGTTCCATGCGCTCCTCAATCCGCCTGCCTCGGCCGTTACAGCGAAGACCTGGGTGTTGATGGCGCTGATCCTGCTCTCCGGAATGGCCGCCATCATTTCCTTGCTGCGCTTCGGGGTGCGCACCTTCTGGGCCGCCGGCAGGGTGGCGCAACCACGCCTGCCGGTGACCGAAGTGGCGCCGATCTGCCTGTTGCTGGGGCTATGCGTGCTGCTCACCGTACAGGCCGGGCCGGTCATGGACTATCTGGTCCGCACGGCGGACGACCTTCACCGTCCGCAGCAGTACATCGAACGCGTGCTGTCCGAACCGGCAGTGCCCGGCATGCAGGGCAAAGGAGATGCGCGATGAAACGCTGGCTGCCATCTCCCCTCGTGTCGGGCATCCTGGTGCTGCTTTGGCTGCTGCTCCAACAGAGCATCGACCCGGCAACGCTCCTGCTGGGGGCAATCCTTGCCGTCGCCGTGCCCTTGCTGACGCAACCCTTTTTCCATCCGATCGGATTTCCCCGGGTGGCCAGGCCCCTGCTGCTGCTTCGCCTCCTGGCAATGGCCGGGATTGAAATCGCGCGCTCCTGCTTCAACGTCAGCCGCGTCATCCTGTTTGCCAAAGCGGAAGGTTTGAATTCCCAGTTCATCCGCATACCGCTCGACCTGAAGAATCCGTATGGACTCGCGCTCCTGTCCTGCCTGATCAACATGACGCCCGGCACGGTGTGGGTGGAAATCCTTCCGGAAAAATACGAGCTCGCCCTGCACGTCTTCGACCTGCACGACGAGCAGTGGTGGATCGACACCATCAAGACCCGCTACGAAAAGCCGCTGATCGAGATCTTTGAATAGGAGCGTCCATGGAATTCCTGCTGCAACTGGCGATCGGCTACGCGGGCATCTGCGTGATGCTGGCGATGCTGTTCTGCACCGTACGCCTGCTCATCGGCCCCGCCGCGCACGACCGCGTCCTGGCCTTGGACACGCTGTGGATGTGCTGCATGATGCTGGCGCTGGTATTGGGCATCCGCTTCGGCAGCCAGGTCTATTTCGAGGCCGCGATGCTGATTGCCTTGATCGGATTCGTCTCGACCATTGCGCTGGCCAAGTTCCTGATGCGCGGGGAGATCATCGAATGAACGGAATGGAAAACGTTCCGGCCTGGGCTGCCGTGGCCGTGTCGCTGCTGCTGGTGGTGGGCGGAAGCATCATCCTGATCGGCGCGCTCGGCCTGATGCGCCTTCCCAGCTTTTACCAGCGCATCCACGGCCCGGCCATTACCATCACCCTCGGCGCGGGCGGCTTGCTGCTCGCTTCCATGCTCTATTTCACCGTGCTGCAGTCGCGCCTGGTGATGCACGAAGTGATCATCGCCGTGTTCCTCCTCATGACGGCGCCGGTCGTATCGATGCTACTGATGCGGGCGGCCATCTACCGTGATCTGCGGATGGGCAAGATGAAGCGGAAGAATGGTGAGGACGATGTCTACGGGACATTGCCGGAGGAGTGAGTGCAACGTCCGGAATGCGTCCGGGTGGCCCCTGGACAATGCATGCACTTTAGAAAGCCGATTTGATACAGCGCAGAACGCTATCTCCTCGAATTTCGATTTGATCAAACACACAGCAGTTTGCAAGGCCGTCTCACGCGGGCGAATGGACAATGAACCCACTCAGCGCTTGCGATGATGATCCCGATGAATGAACTAATTGCGATGCCGGCCCGCAAGGCAGGGGCTAACGACGAGATCAGTGTTTCCTGCCTCGTCAACGAGATACCCGCCTACGTGGAGCCCGAGCTGGACCGTATCTACGAACACCATTTTTCCTCCCTGCCGTTCCTCCGGCTCTATTGCGATGCAGGCCATGATGTCAATACCTACGTGGTGCGCAGAGACGGCGTTGCCTTCGTGATCCTGCTGTTTCGCGTCAACGGCGGGATTGCGCATGTGCTCAACACGATGATACGGATCGAGCATGCAGAGGTGCTGCGCTTCGCTCGTTACGTATTCGAGCATTTCGATACGGTATGGGCGATCAATTTCAGGGCAGTGCAATCCGACGTGGATAACTTGCCCTTCCCGTTCCAGAGGCATAATTCGCAGGAGCGCTTTCCCGTTGCCCTGCCCGCCACGCCGCAGGAGTACACGGCGAGGCTGGGAAGGTCTACCCGCGAAGCCATCAAGCGCTATCGCAAAAAGCTCCTTCAAGACTTCCCGTCCTTCAGTTGCCGTTTCTACGTCAATGAGGAAATCGACGAGCATGACGTCAATGCCCTCATCGACCTGAGCGCAGCCCGCATTGCATTGAAGAAGAAGCGCTTCGGCATCGATGCGGCGGATCGTAAGCGCATCATGCACCTTGCCAGGATGCGCGGTTTTGTGTGCATTATTCGCATCAACGGCTGCATCTGCGCCGGCACCATCAATTTCCGTGTCGGCAACGCCTATTTCCTGGAGGTGATCACCAACGATCAGGCGTACAACGATTACCGGCTCGGTACCATCTGTTGCTACATGACGCTCTGCGAATGTATTGCGCGCGGGGGAACCAAATACGACTTTGGAGGGGGGTGGAATCACTACAAGGTGAAGTTCCTGGGTGTTCAGCAGGATATGGACTGCGTGGAAATCTATCGGTCCCGCATGCACCTTGTGCAGAAAAGCCATCGGGCTGCGAAAACCTTCGTTGATGGTTACGTGCGCCAAATGAAGCTCTGGCTCCTGGCACACGAGAAAAGCCTTGCCACCCGTTTTATGCATCAGGTAAATATGCTGGTGCAGAGCGTCGTCAAGCGCGGCTGATGGTGCCCGAACGCGCTGTCGGCCCTGCACCCCGGCGCCGGCACGATGAGCAATCGGGTCAGGCAGAGAGTTTCTACATTTCTGCCCAGAGGTAGCCTCTCTTTCGGCAACGATTCCTGGCGAGGAGCATTCCCTCGCGATCGGCCAATGCTCTCGATATGCGCCTGCTTTCGTACCTCAGATTAGGCGTGCCAGGGATACTCATGCATGGTCGGCCTTCCGGTACGACAGTTGTTGAGCAACAAAGCCGTTGAATGCGTTTAGCAACGGAGCGTATTTGTTGCGGTCCCTTTCGAGTTGCATGAGCGCATAACACGTGGCTTCCAGCGTGGATAGCTGATGCATGCCGTGTGCCTTGCGGATCAGGTACTGCGACGGCGGCGCATCGCGCAGGGCAAGGCGCGGCAGCGATTGCAGCGGCGGATTGGCGTAGAGCATTTTGCGGCTTTTACGCCATGTTGCGTCGAGTACCACCAGCCGCAACTTTTCCGGCTCGGCCCAGGGCACATCGGCCGGTACTGCCGGTTGCGCCATGCCTGTGCCTTCCGGCGTATCTGGATACAGCAGAATGGCGTGCTTGCGATGTGCCCCCGGCGTGAATGGAGAATGCAGCAGTGCCTGCAATTCGTGGTCGTCGAACGCTTCGCCGACCAGCAGGCGGCTGTTTGGCAAGCTCAGATTCAGCAGGCGTGCGCTTCCTTTTGCGTGGTCAACTTCCAGCGGGTGCTGCAAGATCAGCACTTCAACCGCATGCGCAGTCGGCGTGCACCAGTGACAGATGCAGGTCCGTTGCGGACGGATGCAACGGGCGCAAACGAGGCGTTTAGTACGGGTCATGGCGCAGCATACCAAATGGCAGACAGGTAAGAAAAGCGAGGGCAGGTCTGGCAATCCAATACGACCGCGGTTGCAAGATTTGACCGCGCACTCGGGCTTAATGGATCCCATGGCTTGGGATTTCGGCGTACACTGAAGTTCTCCCTCTCTGCGCACGGGTAACAAGCCGTTATTGGATGGCAAGTTGCCGTGCCGACTGGCTGACCAGCCGAAATCTTCCCTCTACGCCGTCACACGATTCAGGGTCTATTTCGTTCGGTGCCTGCACCGTGACCCTTTCCCGGAGTCGCATCATGTCTGTGTTTGCACTATCGCCACGTGAATGCGGCAATCGCCTGCTATCCTTGCTGCCCGATGACGACCTCGCCGCCCTGTCCGCACATCTGGAGATGGTAGACCTGGATCTAAAGCAGGTCCTCGGCGAACGCGAACACGCCATTTCCCATGTCTACTTCCCGTGCAGCGCCGTGCTGTCGGTGCTGGCGCAAATGCTGGAGGGCCAGGCAGTGGAGGTCGGAACTATCGGCAACGAAGGCTTTTACGGTATCGATGTGCTGCTGGGTGGAGCACAAGCCAATGCAACGGAGACCACGCTGTGCCAGGTATCGGGCAAGGCACTGCGTCTGCCGACGGCCGCGTTTGTCCGTGTTCTGGATGGCAGCATGTCATTGCGCGACGTGACACAGCGCTACATGCTCGCCTATATGAGCCTGCTATCGCAATCGGTCGCCTGCAACCGCCTGCATACCACCGAGGCGCGCTTTGCCCGCTGGTTGCTGATGACCCATGACCGGGTGACGGAAGACACGTTTCACATCACCCAGGAATTCCTGGCCAATATGCTGGGCGTGCAGCGTCCGAGCGTGAGCCTGGTCGCCGGCGCTTTTCAGCAAGCCGGCATGATCCGCTATAACCGCGGGCAGATGACGATCTTGAACCGGCAGGCACTTGAGGAGTCATCCTGCGAGTGCTACGGTATCGTGCAACAGCAGTTCGAACGCCGTATCGGCCCCTTCCGTAAGGGATGCGGAGACAGACGCTGATCCGGTGCATGCCTCGACCCGGACCCATCGATCAGGACCTGGACGGACGATGGCAGCAGCATCTGCGCCATACCGAAATGAACCTGTCGGATCCTCTGAGCCCGCAGTGTGGCCACGCATCAGGAACGCCAAATGACCATCTCGCGCCGACACTTTCTTGCCCAATCGCTTGCATTGCTCGCGTCACCTTCCGCGCTAGCCTCCATGACTCACCTCATCCTGCTCGGCGATTCGATCTTCGATAACGGCAGCTACACGAACGGCAAGCCGGATGTGATTGCGCAGGTGCGCGGAATTCTTCCTCCTGCATGGAAGGCCAGTCTGCTGGCAGTAGACGGGGCGACCACCGCCGGCATCGACGCCCAGCTCGCGCGGCTGCCTGCTAATGCCAGTCACCTGGTGATGAGCATTGGCGGGAATGATGCGCTTGCCTCGCAACACATCCTGAAGGCACAGGTCCGTACCACGGCGGAGGCCTTGGCACTGCTGTCCCGGGCCGCAGCCGAGTTCGAGACCGGTTACCGCAGGGCCGTCAGCGCGTGCCTGAAAAGGGATCTGCCGCTGGCTGTTTGCACGATCTATAACGGTAACTTTCCGGATCGGGCCTATCAGCAGCAAGTTACAACCGCACTCACCGTTTTCAACGACGTGATCATCCGCGTGGCGGCGGAGAACGGCCTGCCGGTTCTTGAACTGCGGCAGATTTGCACGAAGCCCGAGGACTACGCCAACCCGATCGAGCCATCAAGTATCGGCGGCGCAAAAATCGCCGCTGCGATCGTTCGTCTGGTGACCGAACCCGCGGCGGCGCGGCGGCGCGGCGCGTTCATCAGCGGGGCAACATAGATCCCGGGATCGGTCCGCCGTCACGCGCTGTTTTTGCAAAGCGAACTGCAGATAGGACCGAAGTCCCTTGGTCCGGCCGCCTATTTCCACGAATCTTGTTTCTTCGGGCGACGTTGCACGCTTGCGTCATGCCGACACTCTTCTTGCGCCGGATCATAACTAGCGCAGCTTGCCCATTGTGGAGCACGATTCGTCTTGCAAAGGCCATGTGGCGTAATAGACTGCCAGAACGACTCTGTCCTTAACCTGGCAGCAATGGACGGGTCGACCTTTCGTCACCCGTCCCCCCTTGTTCCGGCCCGCGCGGACCCGACCTACCGTCTCGGGCGCATCCGTGGCACCTGCTATTGATCCCCACGTCAGCCGGCAATTCTTTGGAGACAATGATGAATCGAATTTCTGTACTGGCGTTGGCCGCTTCATTGACCGCATGCGGCGGCGGTGATCTGGATGGCGGAATGTTTGCCGGAAGCCCGGGAAATACTTCCTCGTTCTTGCAGACCACCGGCACCGGCACCGATCCCGCCGCGCCCGGCGCCACCCCTGCCACGCCAGCGACCCCGGCTACGCCGGCTACACCTGGTGCGCCGGGAGCCGGGGCAACGCCGGCCACACCTGCAACCCCCGCCACTCCTGCCACGCCGGCAGCCGGCGCTCCCGGAGCGACACCGCCGGCAGTGGCAGTGCCGGCAACCGTGCCCATCACTCCGGCCACACCAAGCGCCGCGGCCTTCCTGGCCGCTGCCTACCAGGACGGTCTTACCGAGATCCGTTTGGCGCAGCTCGCGCAGACGCGGGGTGAAAGTTCCGGTGTCAAAGAATACGCCAACGCAATGATCGAGCATCACACGGTCGTCAATGCCCAGATCCAGCAGCTCGCACAACAAAAGGGCGTGACGCTGCCGAGCGATATCACGGCTGAACAGGCCGCCGAAGTGACAAGGCTGTCGGCATTGACGGGCCTGCAGTTCGACCGCGATTACATGTGGGAGAACGTTCTCACCCATCGTCTCGACCTCGCCGAAGCGATGCGCCAGGCACGCAACAGCGACGATCTCAATGCGCGCTATTTCGCCGCCATCAGCGCGCCGCTGCTCAAGACACATCTGGGATTCGGAGAGGGCCTCCTGCAACGCCTCGACCCTGCGGCATTTGTTGCCTTCACCTACCAGAGCAGTCTTGCTGAAATCGAATGGGCGGAACTGGCGCTGGAACGTGCTACCGACGAGGATGTGCGGCGCTTCGCGCAAAGCATGATCGACGAACATACCGAGGCCAACGACCGCATCACGGCGTTCAACGAGACCAAGGACTTGCCTTTGCCGACGGAAATCAATCCGGAGCAACAAGCCATCTCAGAGGAACTTGCGCGATTCTCCGGCGCCGATTTCGATCGTGCCTACATGGACGTCAATGTCATCGCACATGCGAAAGCGACACTAGCCGCGCGCACGCAGATGTCCGGAGACGGCCGAGACGTCGACGTTCGCGGACTGGCGCGTTCGCTGGAGCCTGATCTCGCAGGGCACTTTGTGAGGTCATCCGAGCTGGCAAGAAATATCACGCCGAGCTTCCTTTACAGTGCAGCCCAATCCAACCTGGCCGAGATCCGCCTGGGCTACCTCGGCGGCCTGAGGTCAACGAACGCCGGGGTCAGCGCATATGGCCAGCGTCTGGCGAGCGAGCATACACCGGTGCAGGTACAGCTCGAGCAGCTGGCGCAGAGCATGGACATGGTCCTGCCAATCGAACTGTCGCCGGAACAGCAACTCGCATACAGCGCGCTTGTAAGGGCACAAGGCCAGACATTCGACGCCGGTTTCGCCGCATATAGCGAGCGCCTGCACGACGAGGCGATCGAACGGTTTACAGAGGAATCGCAGCGGCCGACGAACCAGCAGACGCAGGCATTCGCGCAGGCACAGCTGCCAGTGCTGACCGCCCATCGCGACGAGGCTCGCGCCTTGTTAAGCGGGCTCGGCGGCCAAGTGCAGAGCGGCCTGCAGCAGCTGCAGGCGTTGCGCGACACGCTGTAGAAAGTCCGGGCGCTTAAGAAAACGGGGCAGGTCTTGCGATCTGGTGCTGCCAGATCTCAGGAGCTTACCCCGTTAGTTTGCACTACCTCCTACTGTTTGCTTTCGTCATGATGGTTAAACAGTGCCGGGATTGCATCCCAGCCTAGGGACTCCATCAGGCTGACAGGCAGCTTTGGGTCGGACTCACGCAAATCTTTCGCGGAGCCGGCTGACCGCACCCGGCCGATTGCAGACGTTCATGACCTCGACAGAAAGGGGTGATCCGACGTGATCCGTTCTGCCACGAGTTGCTGCAGTCTCCAAAGATACTGATCGTGTATTCCATGCTCTTCGAGCCGGGATACCGTATTGAAAAGATACTCGGCCCCAGAACCCCAGTGTCCGCATGCCCTTGCCAAGGTTTCTGCAATCTGCTCCGGCGCCAGCTTGCCGACATAGGACTTTGACTCCCGGCTCATCACGAAGGCAATCGCCTGCAAGGGCCCTGCATCGCTTGCCACGGTAATCCAGCGCGCAACTGTATTCGCCGGCTTGACTGTGATTTCACGCCGGCACAACTTATGCAGCTGCTCGCGCACTGTGTCACCGGGCAGTCGGTAGAGCAAACCTTTGCATCGGCCGCCCCGGTCCAGCGACATCATGAGTCCAGGGCATTCTGGCGTGCCGCGATAGCGCCGGATCTGGAAACAGAATGAACGGTGCCAGCCATAAGCAGTGCCCAACCGCTCTTCCACATGTTCGCATTCGGGCTTCCAGATCAGCGAGCCAAACGCGAACAGCCAGGCATCCTGCCTGTTGGGATGCACGCGGAGAAGGCCGTCCACCATGGCGTCGTAATCCGCATCGGACTGGTAGGCAACGCCGGGGAGAGGACCGGGGTCGTCAATGGCCCGGTGCACCAGAGCGACCAGTTCGGCAGTCAGCGCCATGCGACGGCGATGCATTGTATTTCCCATGCCTGGTCACACAGGTAATTCGGGGGGCAGCTTGATCTTTTGCATTGGAATATCCGCTTTTATACCTTGCGCATCGTCGATTCGGGTCAGATGGTCGAGCTGGAACTGCCGATAATCGTCCAGATCAACAGCCAGTGCCAGGAGCCGGCGATCAGCGGCGGAAGATCTGTACCGCACGATGCAGCGTACCGGCCTGTTGTTTGAGACGTTTGCTGGTGGCGGCGTTTTGCTGAGCCAAGGCGGCGTTTTGCTGGGTGGTGCGTTCGATGTCGCTGATGGCGCGATTGACCTCGCTCACGCCCATCGATTGCTCGTTGGCCGCGTGCGTAATCTCCTGCACCAGGGTGGTTACGTCCGATACGGAGCGCACCATGGATTTGATGATCTCTGCGGCCGAGTTGACATGGTGCGAACCTTGGTTGACCTGCTCGCTGGAGGCCGTGATCAGGGCGCGAATCTCCTTGGCCGATTCGGCGCTGCGGTTGGCCAGCACGCGCACTTCGCCGGCAACCACGGCAAAGCCCCTGCCCATTTCGCCCGCCCGCGCCGCTTCCACCGCCGCATTCAGCGCGAGGATGTTGGTCTGGAAGGCGATGCTCTCGATCACCTTGATGACTTCAGTCACCCGCCCTGAGGCGTTGTTAATCGACTTCATGGTCGTCACGAGGTCTGCTACCGAGGCCTCGCCGGTACTGGCCGTGCGGCCGACTTGCTGGGTATTGCTTTCCGCCTGCCGCGCCGCGCCGGCTGTTTGCTGTACCACCGAGGTGATTTGTTCCATGGCCGACGCGGTCCGCTCCACGCTGGACGACTGTTCTTCCGAGTGCTCGGCCAAGTGGTTGCTGCCCTGGGCAATTTCCTCGGCGGCTGCCGTGATGCTGGACACTTCCGTCCGCACATCCTCGACAATCGCTTGCATGTTCAGATTGATCAGGCGAATGTTTCGGATCAGCTTGCCGATCGGGTGGCGCATGTCGGCGGAAATGTCGCCCTCCAGATTGCAGCCGGCGATGCGAGCAGCCTGATTGGTACATTGCTTCAGGGGCTCTGCAACGGCCCAGTGAAACCAGCTCAGGACGCCCGCTGCGCCCAGCACCAGTACGGCGGCGTCGAGCAGCGGCCCGAAGGTGGTGCCGGATCCGGCCAGGTGGGCGGCGAGCACGGCGGATAGCCACAGGCCCAGCGCCACGCTCATGCGTTGGGTGAGCGACAGGCGGAACACGCGCTGCGGCCAGTCGCGCCAGCCCACCTTGCGCACGCCGCCCGCATGCAGGCGCAAGCGTGGCGCGCTATTCCCGGCGTGGCGGAGTTGCTGGTACAAGGCTTCGGCCTCGGCGATCTGCGCGCGAGTGGGTTTGGTCCGCACCGAGATATAGCCCACATTCTTGCCATTGCGGACCACCGGGGTGACATTCGCCAGCACCCAGTAGTGATCACCGTTCTTGCAGCGGTTCTTCACCACGCCCGACCAGGGCCGGCCGCGTCCGATCGTGGCCCACATGTCGCGGAACGCTTCCGGCGGCACGTCGGGATGGCGCACCAGGTTGTGCGGCTGCCCCAGCAGTTCGTCGTAGTCATAGCCACTGATAGCAACAAAGACGGCGTTGGCATGGGTGATGCGGCCTTGGGCGTCGGTCGTTGAAACCAGCATGGCTCCGTCGTTCATCTCGACTTCACGCTGAGTAACTGGCAGGTTGGTGCGCATTGCTTTCTCAAATGTTATTAGAACGCCCCAGGAAGAATGCAAGGCTGGGCGTAACACCTCCGGCTGTCGCGGCCGGCAGCTGCGCTGGCGAGATCAAGGGGATCAGAGGTTGTAATGATATAAATCAAGCTTCTTTCATCCATGATCCAGATCAAATTCGGTTGCCATATCGCCATTTTGCGGCGCGCAACCGTGTGCGAGACAACCTGCAGTTACAATGGGTCATCCTGCTGATTTCAACCAATGTTCATGCACATCTGGGTCGATGCGGACGCTTGTCCCGCTGTCATTAAAGACATCCTGTTTCGGGTGGCCGAACGCCTGCAACTCAACGTCACGCTGGTTGCCAACCGGTTGATCCGCGTGCCGGGCTCGCGCTTCATCCGCGCGCTGCAGGTCCCGGTCGGTGCAGATGCGGCCGACGCAGAAATCGTCGAACGCGTCAGTCCCGGCGACATCGTCGTGACCGGCGACATTCCCTTAGCCTCTCTGGTGCTGGAAAAAGGCGGCTTGCCGCTCAACCCGCGCGGCGAGTGGTACACCAAAGACACCATTGCCCAGCAATTGACGATGCGGGCTTTCATGGAAGAGCTGCGCGGCAGTGGTGTCGACACGGGCGGCCCGGCCGCGTTTAGCCACGCCGACCGCCAGAACTTCGCCAATGCGCTCGATCGCGAACTGGCGCGGAGCAGGAATCGCCCAGGCTCCCGCTAAGCATTAATTCTCAACATTCACGCCAGCCTGATATTGGCCAAGCTTGGCTGCGCTCGCACGGCGGAAGTGAATCGCCATCCCGCGATGTCCCCCAGGCATCCTTCGCCATCGACTGAACGGTGCGCTGCTTGGCGCCTCATGCATCTCCCAGTGCGCGGATTCGGGATTAAAGAGGCCGTCTCCCAGGATTGCGATGGCCGCACCCAGGCGGCTCGACTGGGGGTGCGACAGTTCTGCCGCCTACGTTAGTTTTCGTCTTACAGCGGGCGCGACAATGTTGTAAACCTTCCTCCGATGTGAACCGATTTGACCATTTTTCACATAACCGCCCCATTTTCAACACATTGAATAACCTTTTGGTTATCATGGACTTTCCCAATGTATTGATATGAATCAATGTTGCAAAGTCATTCTCCGATCTGTTTCTGGATTACGGGTCTGCCCGCTTCTGGAAAAACCACCCTCGGTCTCGCGCTCAGGAATGAACTGTGCAGACGGCATGAGACCGCATACCTTCTTGACGGAGATGAACTGAGGCGAGGTCTTTGCTCCGACCTCGGCCTGTCTGAACATGACAGGGCGGAGAATATTCGTCGTGCCGGAGAGGTGGCCCGGCTAATGGTCGATGCCGGCGTCAATACCGTTTGCGCATTTGTATCGCCCTTCTCCAAAGACCGTGCTCGGGTACGCCAACTCTTTCCGACCGGGCGGTTTTTCGAGATCTATCTGGCTACGCCGCTGGACACTTGCGCATCGCGCGATCCGAAAGGTTTATACGCGAAAGCCAAACGAGGCGAGATCTCAGGTTTGACAGGCTTTGATGCCCCTTACGAGATCCCGCCATTTCCTGAATTTACATTTAATGCAACCGATGTCCCGGTCGATCAGATGCTGTGCGAGATTTTCGACAAGCTGAAGCCGGTGAATAAGCATTAAAGATGCATTCGATATTCTTTTATGAATAGTCTTTTTCCGCAACTTCCCGTCAAGGTCACTTGTGGCTTTGTAAGTTTGCTTCATAAAAACCAGTGCAGCATCGCTGCAACCCTCGTTCCGGGGCGGTTAATCTTCATAAGCGCAGACGACAATGGCGGGCTTGCAATAACCGACACCCTGCTAGATGCTCCTTGGGGAATTGCAACAGGTAGCGATTATCTTGCTGTATCTACTCGCCGCGACATTACTCGCTATGCGAATAACGGGAGACTGGCCCAACATTGTCCCGGTGCAACCTACGATGCCTACTTTGCACCGCGATTGGCGCACTCCACCGGCAACTGCCAGATACACGACCTTTGGGCAGAAGGCGACACGCTGTATGCCGTCAATACACGTTTTTCCGTTATTTGTCGATTTGATGCTGCCTATAGCTTTACGCCGGTCTGGCGCCCTCCATTCATTACAGAGGTAATGCCGGAGGACCGCTGCCATTTGAACGGGATGGCTTGGGAAAACGGTCGCCTCACATACGCCACAGCCTTTGGTGAATTCAATGTAAATCGTGGCTGGCGGAACCACCCTCCATGCCACGGCATTTTGATGGACTGTGCCGTCAACGAGATCCTCACTCGAGGGCTATGCCTACCGCACTCGCCACGGGTAATAGACGGCCAACTCTACCTGACCGAAATGGGGAAAGGACATCTGCTGCGGGTCGATCGAAAATCGGGTGAGGTCAATGTGCTACAAGCACTTCCCGGCTTTGCGCGGGGCATTGCGAAAATCGGTGAATGTGCGTTAGTTGGCCTCTCTTTACCGAGAGAGTCTTTCACGGGTTGGGACCTTCCGGTGAAAACCTCTGTTGAGCGCTGCATTGCGGGTATCGCAGCGGTGGATCTCGCGAGCGGCCAGTTGATGGGAATGCTCGAATTCGCCGGCGGCGTGGAAGAGGTCTCTGATCTTCAAGTGCTGCGGGGAGTACGTAGCCCTGGAGTGCTCGACCTATCCCGATGGGACGGACTGTACCCGATTGATACGCCTGATGCCGGCTTCTGGATGAAGCAAGGACACAATGAATGAACGCCAGGGCTAACGGATAGCCCGAAAGAATAACTTTTACTCTTACTAGTAGTGACTCAATAAACCATGCCCAACACAACGAATCCGAGTAGGCACCAAGTCGCCTTTGTCGACACGCGCGTGGACCATTACCAGGTCCTGCTTGAAGAACTGTCGAAAACAATGCAAGTCGTCGTCCTGGATCCCACCAGGGACGGGTTGCAACAAATCGCGGAGTGGACAGGGTCACACGTTGGACTCGACGCTGTGCACATTGTTTCGCACGGGCGTCCGGGTGCGGTACAACTGGGCTCCATCGAGCTTAGCTCAGCAACAATGATGTGGGAAAGCACGCAGGAGGCACTTGAGCAGATAGGTGCAGCTATTCAGTCGAACGGACAGATGCTGGTCTACGGGTGCAACACTGCCTTGGGCGAAAGCGGAAAGCAGTTTTTGGCGACGCTGGCGTCAATTACTGGCGTTAGTGCAGGAGCATCGAGTGATTTAACTGGATCCCAGACGATGGGAGGAGACTGGAACATCGAGGTTGTAGCATCGCCCTTTACAGAAAGTGGCGAGTTTATTGGCGAATCTAGTTACGACCTGGCCCATGTTACGAACCTCAGTACCTACAGCGGGATCCTGTCTGCCACGGAGTCCGCTTCTGGAATCGTGCAAGTGGCCACAGGGAAGGATTACCTCGGTGGCGGAACCCAGACTCTCACCGTGCTGGGTACAGCATCGCTTAGCGACGGTAAGCGTGTCGTGCTATTGGTCAATACTGTCGCCGAATACTACGGCATGCCGAACTACGATAACTTACAAGTCGCTCTCATTGAGACGAATGGTACGGTGACCCGGAAAATATTGACAGGGCCGGTCGCCGACAGGATCAATTACTTTAACGGCACCAACCATAACCACGCGGAGGTGCAAACGAATGACCACGCCAGCATTATCGCGTTGAAGAACGGCGGTTTTGTCGTGACCGGTGGCTCCAACAACGGGTACGGCGTACAGCGATATGACAATAGTGGAAATGTCGTCACTAGCGGCACGCCAAGTGGCTACCATGAAACGACGAACCCGAACACAATCAGCTATGCAACCACAGACGGCGGCTATATTGTCCTCTGGACGACAAACAATTATGTCAACCTGAATTTCCAGCGGTACGACGCCAACGGCGCGGCCGTCGGTACCGCTGGCGGATACAATTTCGGCACCTCAGGCACACCGGCCATCTGGAATTCTGCTGTCGACGAGTTCGGCAATCTCGCCGTGAGCTACAGCACCGCTAACGTAGATACTAAGAGCGGGGTGTTGCTCTTTAACTCGAGCAACACGCTCGTGACAAATACAGCCGTCGCTTATTATCAAGTGGCAGCATCTGTTTCCGCTAAAGCAGGGGGAGGGTTTGCGCTCTTCGGAAACGACTTATTTTCGGGCAATGGCAATACGAGTAGCTCGTATCACGTTCAATATCTTGGGACCAATGGGACATTAAGTGCTGTTTCCCAGAATGTCTTGCCCACCACCGACTACATCAATAAGGTGCAGCTTCTCGGCAATGGGGACTACTTCGCCTATAGCGGTGGACACGGCTGGATGGTTTCCGGTTCAAGTCCGTCGGGCGCCACGACACGAGACATATTCTCGGCAGCGGATCAAACGAAGTTCGGCGGGGCGATACCCTATGTGAATCACGATGGCACGATCACGGCAACCTGGATCGAAAACAAGCAAAGTACCAGTTACGGAAACCTCAAGGAGGGTATTGTTTCAGTCGTGTCCTATCTCGCTGTAACGAATGCAGCACCTGCTCTTGGCGGTGTGTTTGAAACTAGCGCATCGATCAACGACAAGTCGACGATAGCACCGTTCGCGGGTGTTACCTACACGGACACTGACGGAACAGCCTTTGCCGTCAAGATTACCTTTTCTGCGGCGAACGGGACGCTGTCAGGGACCGGGCTGGGCGGTTCAGCTGGAAACTACACGCTTACGGGTAGCAGCGCCGCCGATTTGCAGAGTAAGCTACAGGCCCTCGTGTTTGCCCCGGCAGCGAACCAGACGGCGCCTGGAAACACAGTGCAGACAACCTTCACCCTGACACCGAACGACGGAGCAACCGATGGGACCGCAAACAGCTCGACAAAGATCACGGTAACGAGCGTCAACGATACGGCGACAGCCACCAACCTGAATCAGTTCAAGTCCTTCACCGAAGATCCGGGCAGCAATGTTGCGCTCGACGATATAGTAGTCACCGATCCCGACAGCGGTGACACAATTACGGCCACGCTGACGCTGTCTAATCCCGCCGCCGGCAGCCTGACTACGGGTACGTATGGCAGCGCCACCTCGACGTACAATGCCGGCACCGGCGTGTGGACGGTCACAGGGTCAGTGGCTAACGTGAATCAGGCGCTGGCCGCCGTGGCATTGACGCCGGCTGCAAATTGGGATTCCGACTTTACGATTGCCACCCGCATTCGCGACGCCGCTAACAGCGGCCCGGCAGATGGCTCGATTGCGTTCACAGTTACTGCTGTCAATGACACACCGGTCATCAACAATTTTTCGGGCGACGCAAGCAATTTCACGCCGGGCACGCCCGAATACATTGATGCCCAGCCGACGATCGGAGATGCGGCAACCATCACGGACGACAACGCGCATTTCGACGGCGGTTATTTACGCATCACGCAAACAGCGGGTACGACGGACGGCAATTTCTCCTTCGATGCAAGTGTTGTAAAGGCCGGAGTCGATGAAGCCTCCGCGGACGACGTAATCGCCGCAAATGAAAAGGTTTTTGTCTTCGATGGGTTGACCTGGGTCGAGATTGGCTCCGTAGACGGCACTGAAGACGGGCAGAACGGAAATGCGCTGAAGATTGGCTTCAATGCGTCGGCACTGAATGGCGATGTCAATAGCGGTGAGATGAGTGTTGGGGCGGGCTTGCTCGGCTACACCCAATACACTGCCCCTACGATAGGTGCGCGCAGCTTTGACCTTGTGCTCAATGACGGTGGGCTGAGTTCCAGTACAGCGAGCTTCAGCATGAAGGGAATCGGTGTAACGGGAGTTACGTCGAATGCCACCAATGGTAAGTTCAAAGTTGGAAGCACAATTGATATTCAGGTCACGTTCAATGACGTCGTCAATGTCGATACAACGAACGGAACCCCTCGACTGCAGCTTGCAACCGGGACGACCGATCAGTATGCAACCTATTACAGTGGAACCGGCTCGGCGACGCTGACTTTCCGTTATACGGTTCAGGCAGGCGACACTGCTGCCGATCTCGATTACACGGCAATTACCGCCCTGGATCTTAACGGCGGCTCGATTGTGGATGGTGCAACGACCCCGCATACGCCCGCACTTGCGCTTGCCGCGCCTGGTGGCGCAGGATCGCTTGGCGCAAATAAAGCCATTGTCGTTGACGGCCTCGCGCCATCCGACATGGCCCTGAGCGCCGCCACCGTTTCAACAAGCGCGTCGGCAAACACCGAGGTCGGTACGCTTTCCTCGACTGACGGCACCGCTGGGGACAGCTTCACGTACACGTTGATCAGCGGCTCCGGCGATACCAATAACGGTGCGTTCACCATTTTCGGCAACAGCCTGCGCGCCACCAATCCGGGCAACCTGACGCCCGGTGCAAACACCGTTCGCGTGCGCACAACCGATGCAGCGGGAAATACCTACGAAGAAGCATTGAGCATTACCGTGACGAGCAATCCGACGGTCACGATCACCTCTAATAAGGCTTCGGTCAAGGCTGGCGAGACGGCGACGGTAACGTTCACCTTCAGTGAGACGCCAAGCGAGTTTGCTGCCGAGGACATCACCGTGGCAGGCGGAACCGGCAGCCTGACGGGGTTGACCGTGGATGGCGCCGACAACAAGATTTACCGGGCAACGTTTACGCCGGCCGCCGATACGCAATCGGTCAGCGCCTCGATTTCGGTCGCGGCAGGCACGTTCAAGAACGCGTCGAATCAGGACAACCTGGTTAGCAATACCTTGATGATCAATGGCGATACGGTCGCTCCCACGGTGACGAGCATCGAGCGCAAGACGCCGTCCGGCGAAAAGACCAACGCGGATTCACTCACCTACCGCGTCACCTTCTCGGAAGCGGTCAGCAATGTGTCGGCGGCTGACTTTATCGTGTCCGGCACGACCGCGACAGTCAGCGGCGTGAGCTCGGCGGGCGGCAACGCCTATGACGTGACCGTTTCAGGCGGTGATCTTGCCAGTCTTGACGGGACTGTCGTGCTGGCCTTTGCCGGTGGACAGGACATTGCCGATGCTGCTGGAAACGCGCTCGCAAGTGTCACGCCGACCGGCACTGCCGAGACGACCTATACGGTTGACAACACGGTTGCCGCGCCCGTCATCGCATTGAATGCCGATACCGGCAGCAGCAACAGCGACCGCATCACCAAGGATGGCACGGTCAATGTGACGCTCGCAAGCGATGCGGCGTCCTGGGAATACAGCGTCAACAGTGGCGCAACCTGGACTACGGGTACGGGCAGCAGCTTCGTGCTTGCTGCCGGCGCTTACAGCACTGGCGTCGTTCAGGTACGTCAAACCGACGCCACAGGTAACATCAGCGCCACCGTCGGCAATACATCGGCGATAACGATCGACTCAAGCGTGGCCGCGCCATCGTTGGCACTGGCGTCCGATACGGGCAGCAGCGCCGGCGACGGCATCACCGCCAGCGGTACGGTCAATGTGACACTGGCAAGCGATATGGCGGGCTGGGAATACAGTACCGATAGCGGCGGTAGCTGGAGCGCAGGCAGCGGCACGAGCTTTATGCTGACGGCCGGCGCCTATGCGACGGGTAGCGTCAAGGTACGGCAGACCGACGTGGCGGGTAATGTGAGCAGCGAAACCGGCAATGCCGGCGCGCTGGTCATCGACACGAGCAATCCCACCGTCTCAAGCACCAGCCGGCCGGCGCTTTCGCAACCGAGTGGAACGAACAGCTTTACAATTGCGGTGACCTATGCGGATGCAGGCGCCGGCATTGATGCCACGACGCTGGGAACCGGTGATATCACCGTGACCGGGCCAGGCGCGATCGGCAACCTCGCCGTGACAGGTGTGAGCTACGATGGCACAACGAAAACAGCGACCTATACCGTTGCTGCCCCGGGTAGCGGGTGGAATGCGGCCGCACATGCCGGCGCATACACTGTCGGCGTGAACAACGGCGAAGTGAAGGATCTGGCCGGCAACAGCGTTGCGGCCAACACCTCCGTACACAGCTTCAACGTCACCTTCAACGCCACGCCGGACATCACAAGCAACGGCGGTCTCGCTACGGCGAACGTGAGCATCGCCGAGTCCACCACCGCCGTGACCACGGTGACCGCTACCGATGCGGACACCAACGATGTGCTGACCTACAGCATTTCCGGCGGTGCAGACATGGCCAGGTTCACCATCAACGCGGCGTCCGGCGTGCTGAGCTTTGCTTCCGCCCCGCTGGCGGCCAGCCCGACGGATACGGGCGCCGACAACGTCTATGACGTTGAGGTCATGGCCGCTGACGGCAATGGCGGCATCGCCGTGCAGGCCTTGGCAGTTACTGTCCTCAAGGACAAGGACCGCGACGGCACGCCCGATACAAGCGATACCGATATCGACGGCGACGGTCTGCTCAATAGCGCCGAGGATCCGGTGCCGAGCGCGTTCCCGGCCAATCCCCCCGGCGTTATCGGGGACGGCAATGGTGACGGCGTGTCCGATGCCGAGCAAATTCACGTTGCGTCGATCGCCACGCCCAATGCCTCGTCTTCCGTGGCCTCGGCGAAGCGGTTTGCAACACTGGAAGTCGACGGCACCCAGGGCTACACAATCACCAGCGTCAGCAACTCGGCCACGCCGGCTACAGGCCTGCCGCGCAGCGTGAAGATGCCGCTCGGCGTGTTCGATTTCACCATTAACAACGTCGCGCCCGGCGGTACGGCGACGGTGAGCCTGTACGTCGACAAGACACTGGGCTTCAACGGGTATTACAAGCAGGACAACAACGGCAACTGGCAGAAACTCGGGACGGTGACGACCGTGGGCGAGAAAACCAAGATCACATTCAGTCTGACCGACGGTGGCATCTACGATGCCGATAAGACGGTCAATGGCGTGATCGTGGATCCGGGCGGCGGCGTTGTCGTCGCCCCGCTCATTGCCAGCAATGGCGGTGCCACGACTGCGACGGTGAATGTGCAGGAGGGCACCAAGACGGTTACAACGGTCAATGCACAGGCAGTGGGAACGGTAAGCTACGCCATTACGGGCGGCGCCGACCAGGGCAAGTTTGCCATCGATGCTGCGACCGGAGCACTGAGTTTCCTTGCTGCGCCTGATTATGAAACCCCTCTGGATCAGGGCGACAGCGCAGCGAACAATACCTATGTGGTGGAAGTCACGGCGTCCGACGCGCACGGCAGCGACGTCCAGACTTTGACGGTGAAGGTGGGCGACGTCGACGAGACGCCGCCGCCTCCGCCGACCAAGTCAATCACCGTCGACGGCCTGACGCTGCAAACCGGCACGACGACCAATTCGGACGGATCGACGACGCAGACGATCTCCATCCCGGTCGTGACACAGACGCGTAATGAGGAAGTCGGCAACAACACGGTAGCCGATATCCCGCTGGTCAAGTCCGGCAGCGGCGAGACCGTGCTGACTGCGCAAGTCCCCACCGGTATCGGCATGGAAGTGAAGGGTTCGGCTACGGCCAAGCCGGCGGGCACGTCAGTGACGGACCTGATCCGCGAGATCAAGGCGCATACCGACGCCGGTTCGGCAGACCAGAACCAGCTCACGGGTGGCGGGTCGGGCTTCCTGCAATCACTGCCTGCCGATGCCCCCTTGCTGGTCCAGACAATCGTTCCAACCGTGGCGCCGAATACCGGCGCGCCGGCCGAGCCTTTGGTCATTGCAGGCAAACCCTCGACGCCAGGCGCCGAATTGACCGCACTCGTGGTCGATACCCGCGGCCTGCCTTCGGGCACGACCATCCAATTGCACAACGTCGAGTTTGCCGCGGTCATCGGCGCCGTGCGCGTGACGGGCGGCGAGGGCTCGCAGACGGTTTGGGGAGATGGAAGCGCGCAGTACATTGTGCTGGGCGCCGACGACGACGTGCTGCATGGCGGAGACGGCAGCGATACCGTGGGCAGTGCAGGGGGGAACGACCGGGTATTCGGTGACGGCGGCGACGATATCGTCTTCGGCGGCATCGGCCAGGACCTGCTGGCCGGCGGCTCGGGCAACGACACCGCAACCTATGCCGGCAAGCAGGCCGACTACAGGATCGAGCGGAACGGGAAGATCGTTACCGTGCGATCGATCGCCGATGCCGACGACGCCGACACGCTGGTTAATGTGGAAACCATTCAGTTCGCCGACGGCAATGTGTCGCTCGCCGATACCTATGCGCCTTCCAGCAGCGTTGAGCTCATTGCCGGCCTGTATACGGCTTTCTACGATCGGGCGCCTGACTTGGAAGGAATCCGCTACTGGGAGGCCGAAGCAAGCTCGAAGCACCTGAGCCACCGTGAAATATCGAACCTGCTTGCCGGACATGCCAAGTTCGATCAACTGTACGCGCCGTCCCTGTCAACCGCTGACTTCGTGCTCAAGATCTACCAGAATATCCTCGGCATCGACGGTGATGCCGCCGGTCGAAAATATTGGGCCGAGCTGATTGACTCTGGGGTCAGCCGCACCGCGTTTGTGAGCGACTTTGTGGCAGCAGCGCTTAACTTCGACGCGGCCACGTCGACGGTGACCGGCACCGACCTGGCGAATGCGGCGATGGCCAAAAACACCTTGAGCAACAAGGTCGACGTCGGCCTGCACTTTGCCGCCACCTTGGCTGAAAAGTCGAATGGCACGGTCGATTCGGTCGCCTACCAGCAGTCGATCGATGTTCTCGCCGCGGTTTCGGACAGCAGCGCTTCGGTGGAAGACGCCGTGGTGAAAATCGACGTCATCGGTGGCCACTCCGGGTATGGGAGCGTAGTGGCAATAGAAAATATCTTCTTCTAGACCGGAAAGAAGACAGCCGCAAACTCCGCAGCGGGGATGGCGCCGGTGCGGTGGTATGCATGCCCGTCGACGCACTACCAGCGGGAAAAGGACGGGAACCGGCAGCGGTTCCCGTCTTTCATTTAAGACGGTAGTTCAATAAGGAACTTGAGCAACCCTATATTGCTTGGGACGCAATAAGGGCAGCGTTGCCTCGTGACCGCGACAGGGTGATCTGGCTCGGACATTCCTCGTAGTTTGTACAGCTCGGCGGCAAGCGGCTGCTGGTTGACCCTGTCTTCAGCAGCTACGCAGCGCCGCTGCCCTGGATGGTGCGCGCATTCGATGGCACCAGTCCATATGCAGTCGAGGACATGCCGGACATCGACGTCATCCTGATCACACACGATCACTACGATCATCTCGCCTACGCGAGCATGAAGGGTCTCGAGCCGAAGACCAGGCTGGTCATTACGGGGCTGGGAAACGGCGCTCATCTGGAGCACTGGGGCTATCCGTCCGAAAAAATCCGGGAAGCCGATTGGTGTAACGTTTATGGCCCCCGCTACCGAAGCGAAATGAGCCAGTAGCCAGTAGACTGGGATGAAACCCCAGCATTCATCAAGATATTTGTACAGTGCTGGGATTACATCCCAGCCTACGAACAACGAACTAAATTCAATGACAACACAGATACAAAGTACCGTCCCGGTATTGGCCTCGTTAAATCTAGGCGAGTCGGTTGCTTTCTATACTGACCGGCTGGGCTTTACCAAGATCAGCCAGTATGACGACTATGCAATAGTCGCTCGGGACGGTGCGGAAATTCATTTCTGGCTCTGCGCTGATCGCAATATCGCTGAGAATACGTCCTGCTACATACGTGTCGCTGACACGCAGCGCTTGTTCGACGAGTTCCTTGCAAACGGTGTACCGGTAAAGGAGCCGGCTGTCCGCCCGTGGGGAATGAAGGAACTGTATGTCATCGACCCTCATGGGAATCTGCTGAAGTTCGGGGAGTATGCCAGGTAACCTGGGATGAAATCCCCGCCTACGAAATGCCCAGCCCGCGGTCGCCGGAGGGCACCACCAGAACGTCGCATTCCGTCTGCTCGAGCGTGTCGCGCGTCACGCTTCCGAGGATCATGTCCTCGAACCGCGACTTGCCGTGCTTGCCCAGGACAATCAGGTCGGATTGGATCGACTTTGAATAGTCCCGCACGGCCGGGCCGGGCATGCCGAAGACGATCGCGCTGCCTGCCTGCCGGTTTTCCGGGTTCACCGCGTGTATGAACCGGTCAAGATCCGTGCGCGCCTCTTCGCGTGCCTTCATGCGGTAATGGTCAATCACGTCGCGCGGCACGCTTGCGTACTGCATCTTCCCTTCGAACATGACTTCGAATGCATGAAGAAACGTGATCTCGGCATCCGGCACCAAGGCGAGGGCAACCTGGGACGCGCGGTGGGACTCCTCTGAAAAATCGACGGGGATCAGCACCCGCTGATACGCTTGCCGCGGCCCGTTCTTCACAACGAGCAAGGGACGCCGGCAAAGATGGGCCAGGCGGTCAGCCGTATTGCCGAGCAGCAGGTCGGAGAAAAAATTCCCGCCGTGCGCGCCGATCACCAGCAGGTCGGCATCGATTTCGTCGGCGCGTTGGGCGATTTCCGTGGCCGTCTTGCCAAAGCGTACATGCCAGGAAAATTCCACGCCGTAGTCATCCTTCAACATGCCCGCACGCCGCTCAAGCTCGAGACTTGCCTGCGTTGCCGCCTGTTCCCTTGCCATGTCGACGTCCGTGTTCGTGATCATGGCAAGGATATCCGGCTCGGCCCCTTCCCTCACGGTCAGGAGCTCGGCGTCTGCGATTCCGTGCTGTTGGCATAATTGGGCCGCGCGCACTTCGGCGCGCTGCGCCCGCTCGGTGCAGTCGGTGGCAACCAGCAAACGACGAAGGTGATACATTTCAGTTCTCCGCGAGAGGAAATCATTTGGAAACGCGACCGGCTCCCGCTCCTGAATTTACTCTTTCGCCAACCGCCCCGGCCGGCTGACTGAGGCCGATCTTGATAGAATTGATCTCCATCAATAATAATGCGTCCCCTGTTTGCGTAGAATTGAACGGGGCGCTCCGTGCGGATCGAACCTCGCATTGAGGCTTCAAGTCTTGAGATTGAATGAAACTGCCTAGACATCTTCGCTTTATCGCAGCCTTGCTGGCGATGGTGAGCGTGCTTTTCAGCCAGCTCGCCGTCGCGGCCTACGCCTGCCCGAGCGTCGCCGATGGGCAGGCACAGCAAGCGCTCATGGCGATGCAGGCAATGAGCGAGCACCATGCCATGGCCGATTGCGAGGATATGGACGATACGCAGTCGTCGCTCTGCCGCACGCATTGCCAGGGTGATAGTCCATCGGCCGACAGGACGCAGCCACCGAACGTTTCGCCATCGGTCGCGATCATCCTGGTTCCCGAAGTGGGCAGCGTCGATCTCGCTTTCCGTCCGATTCGCACACAGTCCGTCGGCTTCTGGCTGACCCGCACCGCTTCCCCTCCCCTGTCCATCCGGAACTGCTGCTTCCGCATTTGACACGCCGTCTGTCCTCCGTACCGCGTTCCTGCCGGTTCGCGTAGGCGTGTCCGCACGCCTGCAAGAACGAGCTGGCAACACCTGATCTTTCTTTCTCTCTCCGGAGACAGCAATGCAACACACCTTACGTGCCTGCGCCCTGGCGGCCGCGCTGGCGCTGGGCGCGCCACTGGCGAACGCTTTCGACAGCCCGGACATCGGCGCCTCGGTCGAGAGCCTTCTCGAATTCGCCCGGGAACGCAATCCCGAGCTCGCGTCCATGCGCCACGAAGCCGAAGCGGCAGGCGAACGCGCGATGTCGGCGGGCGCCCTGCCCGACCCGAAACTGCGCATCGAACTGGAAGACATCACGATGATGGGCGAACAGAACCCGACCTTGTCGCCCAGCCGCGCCGGCAAGGCGCGCTACCAGATCATGCAGGAACTGCCCTGGTTCGGAAAACGCGACCTGCAGCGCGAAGTTGCCGCGCTGGACGCCGAAGGGGCGAAGGGCAAGGCGTATGCGACCTGGGCCGAGCTTGCCGCGCGCATCAAGGCTGCCTATGCGCAGCTCTACTACGTCCACGAAAACGAGCGCCTGACCGGGGAAATCCTGGACCTGATGACACGCCTGGAACGCGTCACCCAGGTCCGCTATGCCGGCGGCCTGGCAGCCCAATCGGACGCGATCCGCGCGCAGGTCGAGCTGACCAACATGAAAAACGAGCTCGTAATGCTCGACAACGAAAAGCGCATGCTGCACGCGCGGCTGAACATGCTGATCGCACGCCCGGCCACGGCGCCGTTGGCCGACCCGGAACGCCTGCGCCCCTTGCCTGCGCCGGCCCGTCTTGAGTACGCGGCCCTTGCCGAGCGCGTGCGCGGGCGGAACCCGCGTTTGTCGTCCGAAGATGCGCGCGTGCGCGCCGCCGAAAAGAGCCGGGACCTGGCCTACAAGAACCGCTACCCGGATTTCGCGGTCGGCTTTGCGCCGGTGCAGACCGGGAAATCGGTGAAGGAATGGGAAGTCATGCTCGAAATGAACATTCCGATCCAGCAATCCTCGCGCCGCGCAATGGAACGCGAATCCGAAGCGATGCTGTCCGCCGCGCGGGCGCGCAAGGACGCCACGGCCAACGAAGTGTTGTCGGAACTGGCCGAGAGCGTTTCCGCGCTGGAGGCGGCGCGCCGCACGGAATCCATCATCACCGGCAGCCTGCTGCCGCAGGCGGAGCTGACTTACAAGGCAGCCCTGGCCAGCTATGAAAACGGCAAGGTCGATTTCGCGACCCTGCTCGATGCCCAGCGCCAGATCCGCCAGGCCAGGCAAAGCCGGATCAAGGCACAGGCCGAGGCCCAGGCCCGCCTTGCGGAAATCGAACGACTCTTGGGAGAAGAACTATGAAACAGTCCGCAAGCATCGCAATCGCTGTGGTTGTGGCGGGCATCGTCGCCGGCGCCGGCGGCTACCTTGCCGGCTCGCGCGAGACGTCTGTGCAGGCCGATGGCACGGTGAAACAAGAGCGCAAGCCGCTGTACTACCGCAACCCGATGGGATTGCCCGATACCTCCCCGGTGCCGAAGAAGGACCCGATGGGCATGGATTACATCCCGGTCTATGAAGGCGAGCAGGAAGAGACGTCTTCCGGCAAGGAGCTCAGGATCAGTACCGAGAAGGTGCAGAAACTCGGCGTGCGCACCGAGAAGGCGACGCAGCGCGCGATCGACAAGGTGGTGCGCGCAGCCGGACGCGTTGAACCGGATGAACGGCGGGTGTTCATCGTCGCGCCGAAATTCGAAGGCTATGTCGAGCGCCTGCATGTGAACGCCACCGGACAGCCCGTCGGCAAGGGGCAGCCGCTGTTCGAGGTTTACAGCCCCGAACTGGTATCGGCCCAGCGGGAATATGCGATCGCCGCGCAAGGGTTGCAGTCGCTCAAGGGCGCGGACAGCGATGCGCAGGCGGGCATGCGGCAACTGGCGGACTCGAGCCTGCTGCGCCTGCGCAACTGGGATATTTCCGAAGAACAGATCAAGGCACTGGCAAAGTCAGGTGACGCGAAACGGACGATGACTTTCCGCTCGCCGGTATCGGGCATCGTGACGGAAAAGAAAGCCGTCCAGGGCATGCGCTTCATGCCGGGCGAAATGCTGTACCAGATTTCCGATCTGTCCACGGTCTGGGTGTTCGCCGATGTGTTCGAGCAGGATATCGGCCTGGTCAAAGCCGGCACCCAGGCCAGGGTGCGGATCAATGCCTACTCGGACAAGGAGTTCGACGGCAAGGTTACCTACGTGTATCCGACCCTGAATGCCGGAACGCGTACCGCTCAGGTGCGCATCGAACTTGCCAACCCCGGCCAGTTGCTCAAGCCCGGCATGTTCGCCAATGTCGAATTGGCGGCGGCCGCGCGCAGTGCTGCAGTCACGGTGCCAGTGTCGGCGGTCATCGACAGCGGCACACGCCGCATCGTGCTGGTGCAGCGCGAGGAAGGCCGCTTCGAGCCGCGCGAAGTCAGACTCGGTGCGCGCAGCGACGATCACGTCGAGGTGCTGGAAGGCGTGCAGGACGGCGAGGACGTGGTCGTTGCGGCCAACTTCCTGATCGACGCGGAAAGCAACCTCAAGGCCGCGATCGGCGGCTTTGGAAGCGCGCCGAAACCGGCCGCCGCCGGCCACAAGGCGGAGGGCAGGATCGACGAGATCGATCCGAAGTCGGGCACGGTCAGCATCGAGCACGGCCCGGTCGAGAGCCTGAAGTGGCCGGCGATGACCATGGAGTTCAAGGTCGCCAACAATGCCTTGCTCTCGAACATGAAGCCGGGCGACCCGGTCAGCTTCGAGTTCGTCGAGCGCCAGCCGGGCGAATGGGTGATCACCGGATTCCAGCCGGCACCGGCAACGCTTCGGAAGGCGCCCGCCCCCGCTGCCGACCCGCACGCCGGCCATCGCTGACAGGAAGCCATCATGCTGAACAAGATCATTGAATGGTCCGGCAGGAATGTTTTCCTGGTCCTGCTGGCCACGCTCTTCGTCACGCTTGCCGGCATCTATGCGGTAATCAAGACGCCGATCGACGCGCTGCCCGACCTGTCGGACGTGCAGGTGATCGTCTACACCGAGTATCCGGGCCAGGCGCCGCAGGTGGTCGAAGACCAGGTCACCTATCCGCTCACCTCGGCCATGCTGTCGGTGCCGAAGTCGAAGGTCGTGCGTGGCTTCTCCTTCTTCGGCGCGTCCTTCGTCTATATCATTTTCGAGGACGATACCGACATCTACTGGGCGCGCTCGCGGGTGCTGGAATACCTGAATTTCGCGGCCGGACGTATGCCCAAGGGTGTCACACCGCAGATCGGGCCGGATGCGACCGGCGTGGGCTGGGTCTACCAGTACGCGGTGCTCGCCAAGGACAAGACGCTGGCCGAACTGCGCACGCTGCAGGACTGGTACCTGCGCTACCAGCTCGCCAAGGCGCCGGGTGTGGCCGAAGTGGCATCGGTGGGCGGCTTCGTTCAGACCTACCAGGTCACGGTCGACCCGGTGAAGCTGCGCGCCTATGGCATTCCGCTGATGAAGGTGGCGCAGGTGATCCGCGAGTCGAACCGCGACGTCGGCGGCCGCGTGGTCGAGATGGCCGAGACCGAGTACATGGTGCGCGGCAAGGGCTACCTGCGCGGCCGGGCCGACCTGGAAAACCTGGTGGTGAAATCCGAACGCGGCACCCCGGTGCTGGTGCGCGACATCGCCCGCGTCGAACTGGCGCCCGACGAGCGCCGCGGTCTGGCCGAGCTCAATGGCGAAGGCGAGGTCGTCTCCGGCATCGCCATGTCGCGCTACGGCCAGAATGCGCTGGAGGTGATCGGCAACATCAAGACCAGGATCGCCGACATCAGCGCCGGTTTGCCGGAAGGCGTCAGCATCGAGGCAGTGTACGACCGCTCGGAACTGATCCATCGCGCCATCGACACGCTCAAGCACACGCTGATCGAGGAAAGCATCATCGTCGCGCTGGTGTGCATCGTGTTCTTGCTGCATGTGCGCAGCGCGCTGGTTGCCATCCTGATGCTGCCGGTCGGCGTGCTGATGGCCTTCATCGCGATGCGGGCGCTGGGCATGAACTCGAACCTGATGAGCCTGGGCGGGATTGCGATCGCCATCGGGGCGATGGTGGATGCGGCGATCGTGATGATCGAGAATGCGCACAAGCACCTGGAACGGCTCAAGGAAGGCGAATCGCGGGTGGAAGCGATGCTCGCGGCGTGCAAGGAAGTCGGCCCCTCGCTGTTCTTCTCGTTGCTCATCATCACCGTGTCCTTCCTGCCGGTGTTCACGCTGGAATCGCAGGAAGGCCGCCTGTTCTCGCCACTGGCCTACACCAAGACCTTCGCCATGGCGGGCGCGGCACTGCTGTCCATCACGCTGGTGCCGGTGCTGATGATGTTGTTCGTCCGCGGCAGGATCATGCCGGAAGCGAAGAACCCGGTGAACCGTTTCCTGATCTGGGTCTATCGCCCCGTCATCAAGGGCGTGATGCGCTGGAAGAAGACCACGGTCATGCTTTCATTGGTGGTCCTGGCGCTTACCCTCTATCCGGCCTCCCGTCTCGGCAGCGAGTTCATGCCGACCCTGAACGAAGGCACCCTGCTCTACATGCCGTCCAGCCTGCCGGGCATGACCATGACGAAGGCGGCGGAACTGGTGCAGACCCAGAACAAGATCATCAAGTCGTTCCCGGAAGTGGCGTCGGTGTACGGCAAGGCGGGGCGCGCCAACACGGCGACCGATCCGGCGCCGACGGAGATGTTCGAGACCGTCATCAATCTCAAGCCGCAATCGGAATGGCGGCCGGGCCTGACCATGGACGCGCTGATCGCAGAGATGGACCAGGCGCTGCAATTCCCCGGCGTCTCCAATGCCTGGACCATGCCCATCAAGGCGCGCATCGATATGCTTTCCACCGGCATCCGCACGCCAATCGGTATCAAGGTGTTCGGCAAGGACCTCGACGAAATGGAGAAACTGGCCAAGCAGATCGAAGCCGTGGTCAAGACCGTGCCGGGAACGAGCTCCGCCTTCGCCGAACGCATCACCGGCGGCTTCTACCTCAACATCGAACCCGACCGCGCGCAACTTGCCCGCTACGGCTTGACGGTCGGCGAGGTGCAGGATGTCATCGCCACCGCGCTCGGGGCCGAAATGGCAACGACGACGGTGGAAGGCCGGGAACGTTTTGCCGTCACCGTGCGCTATCCGCGGGAGATGCGCAGCGACCCGCAACTGATCGCGCGCGAAGTGCTGGTGCCGACCATGGACGGCCCGATGATCCCCCTCGGCCAACTGGCACGCATCGAGATCGCCAAGGGCACGCCGGGTATTCGCACCGAGAATGCGCTGCTGTCGGCGTATATCTATGTCGATATTCGCGACCGCGATATCGGCGGCTACGTGGCGGACGCGCGCAAGGCGGTGAACGAGCAAGTGAAGTTCCCGCCCGGATACTACGCGGCCTGGAGCGGCCAGTTCGAAGCAATGGAACGCGCGATCGAGAAGATGAAGATCGTCGTGCCGGTGACGCTGCTGATCATCTTCCTGCTGCTGTACCTCAACTTCCGGCGGCTGACCGAAACCATGATCGTGATGCTGTCGGTGCCGTTTGCTCTCGTCGGCGGCGTCTGGCTGATGTGGCTGCTGGGCTACAACATGTCAGTCGCGGTCGCCGTCGGCTTCATTGCGCTGGCCGGCGTGGCTGCCGAGACCGGCGTGGTCATGCTGATCTACCTCGATCACGCGTGGGAAGAGGTCAGGAAGAAGCGCAAGGCCGAAGGCAAGCGGCCGACGGCGGCCGATCTGTATGCGGCCGTGATGGAAGGTGCCGTCGAACGCGTCCGTCCGAAGATGATGACGGTGGTCGCCATCATGGCCGGCCTGCTGCCGATCATGTGGAGCAGCGGCACCGGGTCGGAGGTGATGAGCCGGATCGCGACGCCGATGGTGGGCGGGATGGTCTCGTCGACTGTACTCACCCTCGCCGTGATTCCGGCCCTGTATGCGCTGGTGAAACAATGGCGGCTGGACAATGGCCGCGAGCAATGAACCGATGAATAACCGGAGGAAATACGAGATGAAACGAGAAAGACTGACGATCGCCGCCGCAGCCGCGTTTCTGCTACTGTCCATCGTCGGCGCCGCGCAGGCGCAATCGATGAAAATTCCAAAACCGAGCGAGGGCTTGATGCCCAATCCGGGAAGAGGAAAAGCGCTTTACGCCAGCCACTGCTCCGCATGTCACGGTGCGGACCTGAAAGGCAGCGACAAGGGCCCGCCGATGTTGCACAAGGTCTACGAGCCGTCGCACCACAGTGATGTCGCTTTCCAGCTCGCCGCCGCGCGCGGCGTGCGGGCCCATCACTGGCAGTTCGGCGACATGGCGCCGGTACCGGCCGTCACTCCGGATGATGTTGCGCACATTACCGCATTCATCCGGGCGGAGCAGCGCAAGGTCGGGATTCAATAGGCCGCGCGCACGGCGAGATACGATTGGAGAATCAATGAAGAAAGCATCGACACATATCCTTGCGGCGTTCGGCTTCGTCGCGCTATTTTCCACTCTGCCCGGCACGGTGTACGCACACGGCAGCGAGCACCGGAGCCAGGCGAAAATCTCGGACGAAGAGCACGCGTTCGGCCGGCAAGGCGATCCGAAGAAAGCAACACGCACGATCGCCATCGACATGAGCGACGACATGCGCTTCAGTCCGGCCGAGATTACGGTCAAGCAAGGCGAGACTATCCGGTTCGTGGTCAGGAACAAGGGAAAGATGCTTCACGAAATGGTGATCGGCACCATGGATGAGCTGAATGCGCACGCCGAGATGATGAGGAAGCATCCCGGCATGGAGCATGACGAACCGTATATGTCCCACGTCAGCGCAGGCAAGAAGCAGACGCTGGTCTGGCAGTTCAGCAATGCTGGAGAGTTTTACTTCGCCTGCCTGATCCCGGGGCATTTCGAGGCCGGGATGGTGGGCAAGATCAAGGTGACGAAAGGATAGGGGAACGATTCCGGTCCAGGCCACGCGCGGACCGGAGCGATCTCGATTTTTTAGTTGCAGAGCTAATTAATTTGAGCTAAGGTATATCCATGTTCGAGCACTGCCTTTATTTCAATACAACCGCCCTCGCCCGCGCCCTCGATCGGGAATGGACGAAAGCCTTCGGCCCGTTCGGCCTGACGCCGTCGCAGGCGTTCATGCTAAGGGCTGTACTTGCCAGGCCTGGCCTGCTGCAAAACGAACTGGCGAAGGAATTGGCGATTTCCCGTCCGACCGCAACCCGTTCCCTGGATGGCTTGCAGAAGCTGGGCCTGATCGAACGCCGCTCGACGGAATCCGATGGCCGGGAGTATGCGATTTACCCGACGGCGGAAGCGCAGGACATCAAGGACGGCCTCAATGCGGCCAGTGCCGCTGTCACGAAGCGCTTCAAGGCAGAACTGGGACGCGAGGAATTCGAAGAGACCGTCGCGAAAATGAGAAACATCCGTACCACACTGGAGTAATTTTTTTGTGCCGATAGTTGCAATGCTAACTAAATAGGAGCCTGAAATGCCGATCCTGAATGTCAAGGTAAGCGGGACCAAATCTCCCGAACTCACTGCGCAGATCTCCGAGCTTTTGCTCGACCTCACCACGCGCATCCTGAAGAAGAAAAGAGAAGTGACAGCAATCGCGATCGATTACATCGATCCGGAGCACTGGATCGTCGGCGGGAAATCCTTGAGCGAACAGGGAAAAAACAGTTTCTACTTCGATATAAAGATCACGGATGAAACCAACACCAAGGATGAAAAGGCGCTTTATATCAAGGAGGCTTTCGACGGCTTCGCCCGTATCCTTGGGCGCTTGCATGAAGAAAGCTACATCTATGTGCAGGACGTCCGGGCTGCCTCATACGGTTATGGGGGATATACGCAGGAGTATCGCTATCATCACTGAGCTCTCCGCTCCTCGTCCGGCAGGTCCAACGGGATCTTTGTCTCGAACTTGGAGCAATTCATCGCGAAATTGCTCTTGAAGTTGCGGACATTGTTCATCGACGTAAACACGCGCCGCGTGAACGCGTGGTAGCTCTCCATGGAGGCAGAGTTGACGATCAGCAGGAAGTCGAACTCGCCTGACACTTCGTAACAGGCCATCACGTCGCCCTCGCCCATCATCTTCCGTTCGAAGGCGCGCAGCAGCACGTCGTTCTGCTTCTCCATCTCGACCGATACAAAGACGGTGAGCGGACGTCCGACGAGGTTCCGGTCCACGATCCCTACCTGCTTGAGCAGGTAGCCGTCGGTCTTGAGTTGCGCGATACGGCGCTGACAGGTCGCCACCGACGCGTGAACACGGTCGGCCAACTCGCGAAGCGGCACCGAGGCGTCTTCCTGCAAGGCATTGAGGATTTGTATGTCGAGTCGGTCGAGTGCCATGGCGTCATTCCGGAGGTGGTGAAATATTTTCTCACCCTAACCGAAAATCCGGGAAGTTTTCTCACCGCGGGCTTTGTGACGGGAAATCTTATCAGCATCGGTGCCTATACTTTTAGTCATCCGAACCGAAGCCAGGAGACGCCCGTGACGACCGAAACCGCTTTTGAGCAACAGTTGACCGAATGGCGCCACGCGCTTCATCGCTGCCCGGAAACCGGCTTCGAGGAAAAGCAAACGTCAGATTTCGTCGCACGCGTTCTGGCGGATCTCGGCCTCGAGGTGCACCGCGGTATCGGCGGGACCGGTCTTGTCGCGAGCCTCACGGTCGGCACCGGCAAAGGGGTCATCGGGCTGCGCGCCGACATGGATGCGCTGAACATCCATGAATCGGTTGCGGACAGGCCCCACGCATCGCAGACACCCGGGAAAATGCACGCCTGCGGCCACGACGGTCACATGAGCATGGTCCTCGGCGCCGCCAGGCTCCTGTGCGAGCGGCGCGACTTCAGCGGCACCGTGCGCTTCATCTTCCAGCCCGCCGAGGAACACGGGCGCGGGGCGAAAGCGATGATGAGCGACGGCTTGTTCGAGCGCTTCCCCGTGGATGAAATCTATGGCGCGCATAACATGCCGGGCATTCCGGCCGGCCATATCGCTACGCGCGTCGGCGGCATCATGGGAAGCGAGGACAATTTCGTCATCCGCATCAAGGGGCGGGGAACGCACGCCGCCCGTCCGCACATGGGTATCGATCCGATCGTGATCGCCGCGGAAATCATCCTCGCCCTGCAGACGGTTGTTTCAAGGTCGCTCGATCCGAGCGTGCCGGCTGTCGTTTCGTGCACGGAGGTATTCACCGACGGTATCCGCAACGCCATCCCGACCCACGTCACGATCAAGGGCGACACGCGCAGCTATACGCCCGACGTGCAAGCAACGCTGGAAAGGCGCATGCGCGAGATGTGCGAGGGAATCAGCCGCACGCACGGCGCCGAATGCACATTTGAATACACCCACGAATTCGCGCCGACGGTGAACTGGGAACAGTGTGTTTCAGTGGCCGTGCAGGCGGCGCAGAATGTCGTGGGCGCGAAACGTGTCAATGCCAATATCGCGCCGCTCATGATTTCCGAGGACTTCGGCGCCTTCCTGCAAAAGATCCCCGGCGCATTCGTCTTCATCGGCAATGGCGATCAGGGCCAGGGCAGCACGCCCTTGCACAACGCAACATACGATTTCAACGATGACGTCCTGCCCGTTGGCGCGCGATATTTCGCCGAGATCGCGCGCGTGCGGCTCCCTGCTTGAGGCATTCTCCCACTATCTCTTCGCCCGCAAAATGATCATCAGGAACAACCAAGCCACCCGCGCCGAATACCCTTCGGGCCTGCGCGCCATCATGAACATGGAACAAGCCGAGGAGAGCCGCGACTGGCTGTCCTGCTGGCCGATGCTGAGCCGTGGGGCCACGCCGGTGTGGCAGCTTCCGGGCCTCGCACGGCGTCTCGGCGTGGCGAGGATCAGCCTGAAAGACGAATCGGAACGTTCGAGCCTTGGCAGTTTCAAGGCACTCGGTGCGCCGATCGCCCTCGTTCGCCTGATCCTGCGCGAGAAGAATGGCTTGCCACTGAGCCCCAAGGGCCTGCTGCTCGGACGCCATGCCGATGTGCTCCGCGATTTCACGGTCATCAGCGCCACCGACGGGAACCACGGCCGCGCGCTCGCTGCCGCGGCCAAGGACATCGGGTGCCGCTGCGTCATCGTGCTGCACCGGAATGTGAGCGTGGAGCGTGAGCAGGCGATTGCCGCATATGGCGCGGACATTGTGCGCATCGAGGGCGATTATGATGCTTCCGTCGTGGCCGCGGCCGAGCACGCGGCCGAGCATGGATGGCATGTGGTGTCCGATACCTCCTACGAGGGCTATGAAACCGTCCCGCGGGACGTCATGCAAGGATACGGAACGATTGCAGCAGAACTGCTCGCCCAGGAAAGCGTGGGGTACAAGGCCACAAGCCCCTACTCCCATGTTTTCCTGCAGGGCGGCGTCGGCGGGCTGGCTGCCGGCGTGGTGAGTTACCTGTGGGAGCGATTCGGGGCGCAGCGTCCTGCTTTCATCGTCGTCGAGCCGGTGCAGGCGGATTGCCTGTTCCAAAGCGCGATCCAGGGAGCCCCTGCGCGCGCGACGGGCTCTGTCGATTCGGTCATGGCCGGCCTGGCATGCGGCGAGACCTCGCCCCTGGCCTGGCGCTTCCTGGCACCCGCGGTCGATTTCTTCCAGACCGTGACTGACGACGAGGCGGTTGCTGCAATGCGTCTGCTGGCCGAGGGCAATGCTGAAGATATTCCGGTGGTGGGCGGCGAATCCGGCGTCGCGGGACTTGCCGGACTGCTCGCCCTGAGCGAGGACGCTGAACTGCGCGGGCAGGTCGGGCTGGACGCGTCGAGCAGCATCTTGCTGGTCAACACCGAAGGGGCGACCGCGCCGTCGATCTACGCGTCATTGATCGGCGGACCCGCGGAGGCGGTACTGGAGCGGCAGCGTGCGTGGCTTCTGGGCAAGCGGGCAACTTGATTCGAGCAGACGATGCCGGGATTGCGTCCCAGCCTGCGCGGGACGTGCTTGACAATGGGGAGACGCTGTACCAACACTGATTGCGTGTAGACAGGAGGCGACCATGTCCTTATACCTCACCCGCTTCAGTTACACCTCGGAGACGTGGAATGCGCTGATCAAGCATCCGGAAGACCGGCGGGAAATGGCCCGGACGGTCATCGAGTCGGTCGGCGGCAAGCTCCACGGTTTCTGGTATGCCTTCGGCCAATATGATGGCTATACCCTTTGGGAAGCGCCTGACAATGTCAGGATGGCATCGGTTGCCCTTGCGCTTTCTTCCCGTGGTGCGATCAAGTCACAAGAAACGCTTGTCCTTCTGACCGTGGAGGATACCCTCGATGCCCTGAGAGGAGCAGCACAGGTGCCCTATCGTCGCCCCGGCCAGGGAGGTGGGTAGGCTGGGATGCAATCCCGGCATAAATGGTGCTGGGATTGCATCCCAGCCTACGTCTGCCCTCTAACCATTCACAACGCAGCCCTTTCGATGCGCTCCTCGACGCACTGGATACGCGCTTGCTGCATCGCGCGCAGGCGCTCGACCAGCGCCGGGCCGGCCTTTTCCGGCGTGCCGCAATCGAAGGGCGGGTGCGGGTCGTACTCGAAGGCCAGTTGCAGCGTCTTGGCGACCTCGTCTCCGGCGAGCTCGGCCGCAAGGGCCAGCCCGAAGTCGATGCCGGCCGTGACGCCGCCGCCGGAGATGCGGTTGCGGTCGCGTACGATGCGCTGGGCAACCGGCTCTGCGCCGAAGCGCGGCAGATACTTCCGCCATTGCCAGTGGCACGCTGACTTGTAACCTTCGAGCAGACCCGCGGCGCCAAGAATCAGGGAGCCGTTGCAGACGGAGGTGACGAAGCGCGCGTTTTCCCCCTGGCGGCGCAGGAAGGCCAGGGTTTCCTGGTCGACGATCTGGTCGCCGATGCCGAAGCCGCCCGGAACGCACAGGACCGTCAACTGCGGACACTCCGCGAAAGTTGTCGTCGGGTTGATCGTGAAGCCAACGTCTGTCATGACGGGTTCGGCGGATTTCCAGACCAGGTGCACCTTGGCATTCGGAACCCGGCTCAGCACCTGCGCGGGGCCGGTGAGATCGAGCTGTGTGACATTGGGAAACAGCAGGAATCCGATATGGATGGGATTGCTCATCGTTTTCACCTCCTTGAAAGATGAAACGATTCTAGGGAAACCCGGGCTGGCAGAAATGACAGAGACAGCTCGATTTCTGCCAATCAGGGAATGGGCTCTTTTACCCGGGAAGCTGCTCCAGGCTGCGCAGATAGGCATCGGCTTCCGCAATCCGTTCATGGGAGAAGACCTTGATTCCATGACTTTCGAGTAATGCCGCAGTCACGCCCATCCCCTCCTTCCTGCGCCCGCTGAAATCGCCGGAATAGATGAAACGGCTGCCGCAGGAAGGACTGCCGTCGGCCAGTAATGCAACTGCGATGTCGGACTCCCTTGCCAGCGCGAGCGCATGTCGCGCTCCTGCCAGGTAGCCGCTGGTCACGTCTCGCCCGTTGTTTTCTACCACCCGGGCGAGGCTGTGCAGGACGCCATGTCCATCGCCGCCGGCGATCTCGGCCGGTGGCCGCGGAACGGGGAAGCCGGCCGAGACTTCCGGGCACACATGGATCAATCGGCCTTCGCTGCGCCAACGCGCGATGATGGCGTCGTCGCTTGATTTCGCCCGGCCGTCGTATCGGACAGGGATCCCCCCGAGGCATGTGCTGACAAGGATCTTTTTCATTTAGGGGCCACTTTCAGGCAGATTAAAACCGGTCGCGGAAATAGCGGGAGTCGCCACTGTAGCGGCTCACGTGAGGGGGATGTCAAGCCCGGCTGTCACCGAAATGGTTCAATAGTGCTGGGATTGCATCCCAGCCTAGCCTGTTCTGTTTCATCCCTTTTGCATAAACGATCGACGCGTTTGCAGGATTTACACGGTGCCGCATGCGTATGCCGTATTGTCACTATTGCCGCGTTGTGAAGCCGGACCATGCCGAAGGCGAGCTGCAGGCTTCGGAAAAGCTGATGCAGGCCCCAATGTTCTGGCACGCCAACCCGGCGCGGTGCAGCTGCGCTACATGCAGACCCTGTCGGCGATTACCGGCGACAAGTCGAACACTATCGTCTTTCCGCTGCCGGTGGATTTGCTGACCGGGCTGGTGGATCGGCAGGACGTGGAGCGGGCCGGCCTGCGGGGAAATGACATTTCAGCCCATCCTTGTCCGCGTCACCGGTTCTTGCAGCGGTTCACTCTCCCTCATCGATGATTGCCCCGGCCACGCGGATCACCCGGGCGGCCAGCTCCGTCCCCGCCTTGGCGGCATCTGCGGGAGGTGCGCCGCAAAGCCGCGCCGCGAGATAGGCGCCATTGAAGGAATCCCCGGCCGCGGTCGTATCGACCGGATCGGCCCTTTCCGCCGGCACGGCCAGCATCCGGTCCATCGCGGAAGTTTGCAGCAGGCATCCATCTTTGCCCAGTTTCACGACGGTTTCCGCAAGCCCCGTGGCCAGGGTGCGCGAGAGCGTGTCGGCGGGGGACGCGTCCCCATGCAACTGCGCTTCATCGTCGAACGTGACAAGCGCGTGCGTCGCCACGGCGAGCGCGCAATCGCTCCAGTAGCGCGCATCCTCCCGGCGCTGCCACAAACCGGGCCGGTAGTTGCTGTCGAAACCGACCCAGCCGCCGCTGGCCTTCACCGAAGAGGCAAGTGCGAGCAGGTGCCTGCGTCTTTCATCATCCAGGATGGCGAGGCTGATTCCCGAAAAATAGAACAGGCCGCAGGCGGCGACATGCGCCCGAAGCATATCGACATGCGCCGCATCGAGCATCTGCCGCGCCGCCGATTCGGTGCGCCAGTAAAGGAAAGACCGCTCTCCCTCCTGTGAAATCTCGATCAGATAGAGGCCGGGCGGTCTCGTACCGCCGGTCTTGACGTAGCCGGCGTCGATGCCGTGTTTGCCGGCTTGCGCCAACAGGGACTGGCTCATGCTGTCCGTGCCGGCAGCGCTGACGAAACAGGTGCGGCGGGTCCGGGCCGAGCGGTGGAAATAGACTGCAGTGTTGTAAACATCGCCGGCGAACGATTGGCGCAACAGCCCCTCGCCTGCACGCCGGAGTTCGATCATGCATTCCCCGAGGAACCAGCATTCGTTGGCATTCATTGTCGGGACATGGAGCAGCCTGCCGCTCTCTAGAAAATAAGCTTAAAGACCCCGAACACCGTCAACAGGCCGATGATGAAGATGATCGCCACGAGCCACATGATTATTTTCATTTTTCACTCCTATGGGGAAGTCGAACGATGGCAACAACCTGAGCCTGCAACTGCTTCGCGCCCTGCACCCGGCTTACGGCGAGGCGGGGTCGTCGGGATCGGAATCCGATGGGATGCGTTCCGCCGTCTCTCTGCTGATCGGCCGCACCGGCAGTGTGCCGGAGGGCTCACCGCCTGCGTCGTCGGCGCGCTCGCCTGCATCCATGGAAATCCCGTCCTCGGGAATGCCGTCTTCATGCGGCGGCCTCGAAGGTTTTCCCTGGGACACTTCTCGTGATGGATGGTTGTTCATGGCAACTCCTCTCGAACCATTAACACTGTGCAACAGAGAAATGCCGCAACTTCCATGCCCGGCCTGCTGCCGGTCGTTGCCCGCGTTCATCGTGCCGCCCCGCATGACCGGTCCGCGCGCAACCGAAATGCCGAAGCTGATAAACTCGGCATCGGCCACGCGCGGCGAAGCTGATCATACTAACGGCAGGCTTTTTTAAGGGATATTGAATGCAATTGTTCTTTTCCGCCGGCTTGATTCTGGTGGTCGTTCTTTGGGGCATTTTCTCTCCGCAGACCCTGGGAACAGCGTTCAACACGGTGTTGGCATCGATTACGAGAAACTTCGGGTGGTTCTACCTGTGGGTGGTGCTCGCGCTGGTGATATTTGCGCTTTTCCTTGCATTCAGCAGGTACGGCAACTTAAAGCTCGGCGCGGAAGATGATGAGCCGGAATTCTCCATCGGCGCCTGGTTCGCCATGCTGTTTGCCGCAGGAATGGGCATCGGACTGGTGTTCTGGGGAGTCGCAGAGCCGGTCTCGCATTACGTGACTGCGCCGCCCGGCATCCAACCGATCACGCCGGAAGCGGCAAACGCCGCGCTGCGCTACAGCTTTTTTCATTGGGCATTGCATCCCTGGGCAGTCTATAGCGTGGTCGCGCTTGCCATCGCATTCTTTCAGTATCGCCGCAAAGGTGCCGCGCTGGTCAGCACCTCCACGAGCGCGTTGCCGTGGCGGCCGGTACAAAGGATGTCCGGTGTGTTCAACGTATTAGCGGTAATTGCAACCGCCTTTGGGGTCGCCGCATCGCTTGGCATGGGCGCCCTGCAAATCAACAGCGGACTGGAAACCGTGTTTGGCCTGCCGGTGGATACAACTGCCCAGGTCGGGATCATCGTCGTGACGACAGCGCTGTTCGTGGCCTCTTCCGTCACCGGCGTGACCAGGGGAATCAAGTGGCTGTCTACCTTCAACATGATGGTTGCGGCGTTCCTGACATTGATGGTGTTTCTACTCGGGCCGACGGTCGCGATCATCAATACGCTCACCAACACGCTCGGCGCCTATCTCAGCGATTTCGTGCGCATGAGCTTGCGCATGACGCCGTTCCGTGAAAGCGGCTGGGTCGGCGAGTGGACCGTTTTCTATTGGGCCTGGTGGATATCATGGTCGCCATTTGTCGGTCTGTTCATAGCACGCGTGTCGCACGGGCGGACTATCCGTGAGTTCATTGTCGGCACCGTGATCGCTCCTTCGCTGACAGCATTTGTCTGGTTCTCGGTATTTGGCGGCACTGCCCTGCACATGGAAATATGGCAAGGCATTCCGATTTCCGAGGCGGTGAAGGCAGATGTGTCCACAGCGCTCTTCACAATGTTCGACGCAATGCCGCTGGGCTTGTTAATGTCCCTCATTGCGACCGTCCTGGTGCTCGTGTTCTTTGTCACTTCCGGGGATTCGGCAACGATGGTGCTGGGCATCATGAGCACCAACGGCAATCCCAACCCTTCCGCAAAGGTCAAGATCGTCTGGGGAACGCTTATTGCGGGAATCGCGGTCAGTCTATTGCTTGCCGGAGGTCTTCAAGCGGTGCAGACTGCGACCATCGTCTTTGCCTTGCCATTTACCATCGTCATTCTGTTGATGGTGTTGTCCCTGTGGCGCGCCATCCGGGAAGACTGGCGAGAGGAGCAGCGCAAGGAGCGGGAACTTCGCCGGCAGATACGGCAGATCGTCTCCAAATAGCGAGCGCTACCGGATCCTTGCGGCCTTGGCGACGCCCGCAGCAGGCACGGTCCCGGTCGACGCAAGCTGGCCGATCAACGCATCCAGCAACTGCACCATGTCGAGACGGTGATGAATGTAAAACTCCGCTGCACTGTCGCACGAGCGCTCTATGCGCACGGTCAGCCAGTCCTGCCGACCCATCCTGAAAACGTTCTCATCGGTCGCGTCATCGCCGACATAGATTGCGCTGGGGGCGCCGCTCGTCTCGCACAGCCTCGCAAGCGCCATTCCCTTGTCGGGCGCGTCCACCGGCAGCAGGTTGAACACGCACTTCCCTGCGACGACGTGGGCGGTCGGTGACAATTCAGTGAACAGTTGCAGCAGGCGGCTTTCGGCGGCTGCCCTGTTGCGCGCCAGTCGATAGTGCACCGAGAGCGAGTAGTTCTTGTTCTCGATCCATATCCCGCCATCGAACAATGTCCGGTCCGTCACGGCATGCTTGAGCTGCCGTTCCCACTCGAGGCAAAGCGCATGGTAGCGGCTCGCCTTATCTTCCCATCCCGGCAATCCTTCGATCCCGTGGTTGCCGATGACAAACTCCGGCAGGAAGTCGAGGCGCAGACTGACATCCGCAGCGCCTCTCCCGGAGATGATCGCCACGCGCGCATGTTCGGACAGGACGGTCATGCGGCGCAGTACCGCGGCCGGTATGGCGGCCCGCTGGGGATCCTTCACGATCGGAGCCAGCGTTCCATCGAAATCGAACGCGCACAGCATGCCCGGGCGGACGATTTCCCGCAGGCGCGCCGCCCCATGGTCGAAAAAAAGCAGCGACATGCTTACACCACCCGGCGCAAACCCGGGCGGCTATGCGAATGGATCTTCGACATGACACGTTCCCGTTGGCGCAGGCGAGCCGCATCCAGCAGCATGTGTCCCGCCCAGCGATACACGTTGAAATCCCTGACCAGCAGCCGCATGCTGCGCATTCGCTCCCGCTGTTCGTTCGGGGGCATGGTGAGGGCCCTGTGCAAGGCCTCTGCGCCCTGCTCGATATGGTAAGGATTGATGATGAGCGCCTCGTGCAATTCGCGCGCCGCGCCGGTGAACTGGCTCAGCACAAGCACGCCCTGCTCGTCATCGCGCGCGGCGACGAACTCCTTGGCCACGAGGTTCATGCCGTCGTGCAGGCTGGTCACCATGCAAACATCGGCGGCCCGGTAGTATTGGTTCAGCAGCTCTTGCTCGTGATGTTCCGCCTTGAGAATGATGGGCGTATAGCTTCCCTGCGAGAAGCGCTGGTTGATCTTGAGCGCCAGGTTGCGCACGCGCGCTTCAAAGTTCTGGTACTCATCCAGCGACGATCGGCTTGGCGCTGCGATTTGTACAAGGGTGAACCGGCCGATCATGTCCGGATTCAATTCCAGCATCCGCTCCACTGCCTGGAATCGCTCGACGATGCCTTTCGTGTAATCGAGCCGGTCCACGCCGATGCCGAGCAGCTGATCCTGCGGCAGGGCCAGCGCCTTCCTGATCTCGGTGCGGCATTGCGCCACATCGTAGCCGGTGGCTTCATCCGGCCAGGCAATCGAAATGGGATACGGCTCTACCTGCGTAAGCTTTCCTCCGTAAGAGATGGTGGATGCCTCGGATTCGATGCGCGTTTCCAGGTAGCGATCGACGGTTTCCAGGAAGTTCTTCCGGTGGAAGGGCGTATGGAAACCGAGGATGGTGCTGCCCAGCATGCCGGCAAGGATCTCCTCGCGCCACGGGCAGATGCCGAAAGACTCCGGGTTCGGCCAGGGGATATGCCAGAAGGTAATGATGGTTGCCTTCGGAAGCGCGTCGCGCACCATGCGCGGCAGCAGCGCAAAATGGTAATCCTGTACCAGCACCACGGGGTCATCGGTGCGCGCCTCGGCGATCACCGCATCGGCGAAGCGCCGGTTGACCTCCACATAGCGCTCCCAGTCGGTTGAACGGAATACTGGACGCACGTGCGCGATATGGCAAAGCGGCCACAGCCCCTCGTTCGCGAACCCGTAGTAGTAGCCCTGCTCCTCTTCCTTGGACAACCATACGCGCCGCAAGGTGTAGCTGGGCTGACCCGGCGGCACTTGCACGTGGTCGTGGCGGTCCACCGTCTTGCGGTCAGCTGATCCGCTGCCGTGTGCGATCCATGTTCCCGAGCAGGCGCGCATCACCGCCTCGACGGCAGTCACCAGGCCGCTCGCCGGGCGGCTCACCTCGATGCCATTCGGGGTCTCTACATGGATATAGGGTTCTCGGTTGGACACCACCAGCACTTGGTCGCCAGCCAGTTCGCCCTGCAGCAGGGACTTCAGCTTCTCGGCTGTCCACAGTTGCGAAGTGTGCTGTTGGCCCTGCCGTTCGAGATGGTACTCATGCAGCAGTGCTCGCAGATCGCCGATCAACGGCTGCATTTCAGGCGGCGTTCTCCCCGAGGAGCGGGGCAGCAGCCCGCCGCGCAGTATGCCCCTGACGCCATTCATCCATCCGCGCCAGCTCAGGTGCGCGATGAATACGGTGATCAGCGAAATCAACACGGCGAGCAGCGCGAAGAATGCCACCACATACTTCTTGGTGTCTGCGCTGCGCCGCTCGATGAAACTCATGTCATGCAACAAGATGAGGCGCCCAAGCGTCCCGTTCTCCCCGGTGATGGCGCTTTGCGCCACATGCAGCGGCCCCTGCGGAAGCTGAACAAGCGACTGGTGCGGGCCGCCGTTGCGTCCGCCCTCCCAGCAACCGAGCGATTCGGGATAGGTTGCGGTTTTGTACACCAGGGTGCCGGCATCGTCGCAGAAGCCCAGTGCGTACAGCCTCTCATCCTGGATCGCCCGGTCGAAGAGCTGAGTGATGCGCTTCCTGGCCTTCTGCCCGACGTGCTCTGCCAAGGGTTCCTGGAGCGTGGATGCCAGCAGCTGGGATCGAATGTCAAGATCCCTGACGAACCAGCGCAGGGTGAGGGTATCCATCAACGGAACTACGACATAGGCGCAAGCGCCAAGTACAAGTGCCAGCGGCAGGATGAAGCGCAGTGAAAGCCGGATCGACCGGAGCGGCATGTTTCCTCCTTCTCACCCGGCCGTGCGCGCGATGCGGCGAGGCGCTTCATCAGCGGGCTTCAGTTCGGCGGCCGGTGCAAGATGGAGGGTTCTGGTCGGATAGGCAAATGTGATGCCGCGGGCACGGAATGCACGGAGCAAGGCCAGGTTGATTTCCTGCTGGATGTCCATGTACTTGTTGAAGTCCGGATTCAGCACGTAGTACACGACCTCGAACTGCAAGGCGCTGTCGCCATATGACTTGAAATGCGCGCGATCGAACCGCGTGTCGAAGCGATCGTCTGTCACGATGTTGCGCACCAGTTGCGGGATGCGTTCGATTTCCTCAACCGGTGTTTCGTATGCAATGCCGAATTCGAATGCAATTCGCCGTTCCTGCATGCGCTTGAAGTTGCGAATGCGGTTCTTCAGCAGTTCGGTATTCGAAAATACGACTTGTTCGCCTCCAAGACTGCGCAGGCGGGTGGTCTTCATGCCGATGTACTCGACCGTTCCCATGTAATTGTCGACCACGATGAAGTCACCGATGACGAAGGGCTTGTCGAGCGCGATCGAGACGGAAGAAAAGACGTCGCCAAGAATGTTCTGCACGGCCAGTGCAACGGCGATCCCGCCGATGCCCAGGCTGGCCATCAGCGTGGTGATGTTGAAGCCGAGGTTGTCGAGCGTCACCAGCAGTGCGATGGACCACAGCACGATGCGGCCGGCCAGGCCGGCCAGCATCAAGTGCGTCGCCGCCGCCGGATTGGTTTCCCGTTGCCGCGCGAAGGCGCGCTCTACCGCCACCGTGATCATTCGATTGCCCCACATGGCAATTTGGGACACCAGGATCACGATCCAGGCGTAGTGGATCCACTTGCGCTGATCGGGTGGAATATCCATCTGGGTGATCGACGCAAGGAGGGACACCGCAAGCATGAACGGCAGGCGGGTCGCACCAAGGATCTGCTCGGCGTAGCCAAGCACCGGGATCCGGCCGGCGAGCACAAGGCGGCGCAGCTGGCGGGCGACGAAGGCCTTCACCAGCAAGAGTGCGGTCAGGACAGTGAAGAACACGACCCCGGCCACCAGTACGTCATACGACGCGAATTCGAATGCGGTCATGGCAACTCCTAAAAAACCGGGCATTCGGGCTGAATGCATGCGCCATCGGGGAACGACGTCCCCGAAAAAAACGCCCCCGGGACGGGGGCTTGAAGAGGCTCGATTTGAACCCGCTACTGCTTTGAGCAGCGCCAGCTTTCACCGGGCCGGCGATGATCTGCTTCGATACATCTTGCCGCAAAAATACATTTGGCGCAATAGAGTTTGCCCAAATGTATTTGCTTTCCTTCATGACGCTGCTCCGCGGGCGATGATGCCCCGCGGATACAGAGGTAGCCGTTTCGTCACGCCTTGCCGCCGTTCAAGCGAGCCGGTATATTGACTTCAGTTCTTCGCGAGAGCCGCACGCACAAGCGGCTCTCCAATCCGGAGCCGACAACATGCATCGCACTCGTGTGGCTGCCACTCTTTCCCATTTCAAACCGCTGCTGGCCGGCGCACTCCGGCTGAGCTTCATCTGTTCGTTCGCCGTTTCCGTCGCTGCGAGTGCAGGCGTCAAGCCGCAGGACTTGCCCAGCCTTCCCGGTGCGGATATTCCACCGCCGTGGCATTGGGCAGTGGACGAAGAAAGCGCCACCCTCGCCTACGAAACGCGATCTGAAAAATGGGAAGCCAGCCTCGATCATTCCTCCGGACTGGGGCCTTCGCTTGCGGTCGATTACGGCGTGCTGCTGACCAATCGGCTCGGCGCCGGAACGACGTTCACGCGCGATACCGATTACGCGGAGATCGTGGCCAATGCGGTGTACGCCCATCGGCGCAATGTGCGGTTCCGGCTGTCAGGCGCACAGTTGCGTACCGTGGGAAGCGGCTTCTTGTCGTCCTATGACGAAGCACCCGGCTTCCGGCAAAACAGTTTCCTGCTTAGCGCGAGAAAATACTGGCCGGAGAATCGTTACCTGTCCGGCCTGGGCCTGGCGCTCTACCGGGTGGATGCGACGCCTTCCGCGCCCGCGATGCTGCCCCTGGAAATGAACGAGCTCGATGAAGACCGCCCGGCCAGCGTCGCTTCCGGAAAACTCGATGGCTTCATGCTGAACCTCGGCCTTCGCCCTACCTGGCAATCGAGGATCGAGCTGCGCCGCGAGTTTTCCCACATCGATTACCGTCCGTATCCCGGTTCGCTGCGGCGCGAATTCCTCTCTTCCGGCCGCGTCTCCTTTCAGCAGTATTTCGGCAACTGCCTGCAGCTGCATGGCGGTTACAGCGCAGGGAGCGATGCCGGCCGTCTGGACCTGGGCCTTGCGAAGGACAACTGGAGCCTCAGGCTGTCGCAGGACTTCCACGACGCCGACCAGGACACTCTGCTTCAATTCAGCATCAGCATTCCGCTGGGCGGGAAAGTGGAAGAAAGCGGCACCTGCCTTGCGCAGAGGGAGGCGGCGCCGTCGTTCGCGCCGATCGTGGATGCCGCGCTCCAGCGCCCCCTGCAATTTCCCCGAGAGCCGCTGATAGCAACCGAGCAGTAAGACGCGATGGAAGCCTCAGCCGGCCGTCGCGTGTTTCGGTGCTGCCCGGGATGCCAGCCGTGCCGTGCCGAGCCGGCCGACGAGTGCATCCAGCAGTTCGGGCACATCGAGGCGGTGGTGCAGGCAGAATTCCGCCGCGCTCTCGCCCGAGCGTTCGACCTGTACCGTCAACCAGCCTTGGCGGCGCAGTTGGGCCAGATCATTATCAGTCGCGTCGTCTCCGACATAGATCGCGCTCGAGGCGCCGCTCAGCGCAAACAGGCGGGACAGCGCACTCGCCTTGTCGGGCGCGTCGGCCGGCAGCAGGTTGAGCACGCAGTTGCCGGGCACGATCCTGGCGCGCGGCGCCAGTGCGGAAAAGAGCTGCAGCAGGCGCTGCTCGGCTTGCGCGCGGTCCGGCGACATCCGGTAGTGCACGGACAGCGAGTAGGTCTTGTTCTCGAGCCGGATGCCGGAATCGAACAGTACGCGGTCCGCCAGCGCAGGCTTGAGCTGCCGCTCCCATTCCAGGCAGAGGGTCTGGTAACGCCCGGCGTCGTCTTCCCAGCCGGGAAGACCCTCCAGTCCGTGGTTGCCGATGACGAAGTCCGGCAGGAAGTCCAGACGCACCCCGACATCGGCCAGCGAACGGCCTGAAATGACAGCCACACGCGCGTATTCAGAGAGAGTAATCATCCGCCGCAGCACCGAGGGCGGAATCGACGCCCTGTGCGGCTCTTTCACGGTGGGCGCCAGGGCGCCGTCGAAATCGAACGCGCACAGCATGCCCGGCTTGACCAATTCCTGGATGCGCCGTGCGCCGTGTTCAAAAAAAGGAAGAGACATACCTGCCTTACCTGCCTTGGGCCTTGCAGCACCGGAAGTGCTGCTTCAGTCGTCATCCGGACTTACATCGTGAACGGCAGCGGTTGCAGCGCATAGGCTTCATCCGCGCGTTCCATCACATCGAGGAGCGCCTGCAGACCCTGGTTAAGCTCGCACAACTGCTGCGCGCTCAGTTTGCGCAGCGACTCCGGCAACAGGCCGCGCGCCGGAACCGGCGCACGCTTGATCACCGCTTCGCCTTGCTCGGAGAGGGCAAGCTTCACCACGCGCAGATCATCCCTGGCACGTGCTTTGGCCACGTAGCCCTTCTTCACGAGGGCGTCGACCAGGTTGCTGGTGGTGGTCTGGTGGATTGCCAGCCTTTGCGCGACGTCGCCAACCCGCAGTCCGGGCGATTCGTGCAGTTCCTGCATCACCCACAGTTGCGCGCCGGTGACACCGCATTGCTTTTCAATCCAGTTCGAGTGACGCTGTGCCGCGCGGATGACAATACGCAGCTTTTTCAGCGCCTCCATGTGGGGAGCGTCCGCTTCGCCGGTTTGTTCCGGCTCTTCCGGCGCGCTCGCTTTCCTTCGGCTCGTCATGATCCTCTCCCGGGGCATCTTGCATCAAAACTACATTTGGCGCAATATATTTTGTCCAAATCCGTTAAGTTAATATTGCGCCAATGCAGGCGTTGGCGAAGACTATATCGCTTCTCCCCTGCATCCCCAAGCCGGGAAGAACAAATTTCATGTCCATGCACCGTTTCCGGCGTGTTTCGCCGGCGGCATCGTGTGCAATCAAAGTGAGGAACTATGGATCGGGCTCCCATCCCCGACGACGTAAAGCGTTTCGTGCTGATCAGCATTCCGTCCGTCCCCTACCTGGAAGCAATGCTCTTGCTGCGGGACGGGCCGGCGAATGCCTGGAACAGCAAGCAGGTCGCGCAGCGGCTCTACATGAGCGAGAAAGCCGCCGACGAACTGCTGACGCAGCTGCATGAAGCCGGTATCGCCAGCGCCATTTCGCGGGCGCCGCCGCTCTATTGCTATCAACCGTCCTCCGGCGATCTCTTGCAGATGATCGACCGGCTGGCGGAGACCTATGCGAAGAACCTCGTCGACGTCACCAATCTGATTCACTCAAAAACAAGCAAGAAGGCGCAGCAGTTTGCCGATGCCTTCAAATGGAGAAAGGAGCCGTAGCATGGCCGCGGTAATCTACACCCTTTGCGCGCTCACGGCGCTCGCATGCGCGTATCTGCTCCTGCGCAGTTATGTCGTGTCAAGACATCGCCTGCTCCTGTGGAGCGGCCTCTGCTTTTCGGGGATGTTCATCAACAACATCATCCTCATCGTCGACCGGTTGTTCTATACCGCCGGCGACCTGTCGACAATGCGGCTGGTCGCCGCCCTCGTGGCGCTGCTGCCTTTGCTGTACGGACTTGTATGGGAGGATGAATGAATACGCTTAATGCCGTACTTGCGGGCGCGATCGCGATGGCGTCGCTGACAGTCAGCCTGTTCTTCTTCCGGTTCTGGCGCAGCACGGGCGACCGCTTCTTTCTCTATTTCGCAATGTCCTTCATGCTGGAGGGGGTGAACCGTATCATTCTGTGTTTCACCGACATGCAAAGCGAAGACACCTTCGTCTACTACACGATAAGGCTGGCTGCCTACGCCCTGATCCTGTTCGCCATCCTGGAAAAAAACTGGTATCGGAGGAAGGAACACGCGTAGGCGATCGTCAGCGCCAGGCGTCCGGATATTCTTCATGCGTGGGCAAACCGCCGCTCGGGCAGCCCCAGGAGACCCGTGAAGACCAGAAGATGTGGTCGGACGGGGAAAGCGGCGGAGCGACGTCGAGCGAGCCGGCCGGGATCACCATCAGCTTTCCGCTGCGCGTCATGCGCGGAACCGGGCAACCGCAGTGGCGGCAGAACCACTTGCCGAAGCTCTTTGCCTGCGGCAAGTCATAGCGGGCGATCGCATCCTCCCCGGCCAGCCAGCGGAATTGTGCCGGGTCGACCGTGAGGTTGGTGGCATGCCCGGTGCCGGTCGACTTGCGGCAACGGGAGCAATGGCAATGGACCATGACCTGGAACGGTCCCTCTGCGTCGTAGGTGACGGCGCCGCACAGGCAGGTGCCGTGAATCCTTGGTTCAGACATCTCGCTCTCCCTTTTGCAGATACAGGGTTACCTGGTGTCGCCGCCAAGGCCTGCCGAAGCGCTTGTCGACGCGCTATGTCCTTGAAGCGCTCGCGCCGCCGGGCCGACCGCCGCCGGCCGGGGCCATGCCAGCCACAATGCGACGACCGGAAACAGGTAGACGCCGGGCAGGTCGCGCAACACGGTGCTTGGGGCGACAATGCCGCACGCCACTTCAAACAGATGCACGGCGGCGTGGAACGCCAGGAAGGCGGTGCCGGCCGCCGCGGCCGGCCAGGCGTCGCGGTTGCGAGCGAGCCACAGATAGGAAAGGCCGGTGACGAGGTAGGCGCAACCGATGTCGCGCACAAAATGGACATTCAGCGGGCCGGTGAAGATGACGCCTGGGACGGTGAGATACCAGCGGCCGGGATCGACGAGCATGGCGAGCCCGTTTCCGATGCAGATCACGGCAAAGACGATACGGAAGATATTGGTCATGGAGCAAAATCCTGAGTGGTTCCATGATCAAGACGAGCCGGGCTGCTAAAACGTGACATGGGCCGCAGGATTCTTGCGCCTCACGAGATCATGGTCTGCTCTTCTCTCGGGCAGCGCCGCCATCGATCCATTGAGCCAGGGTAGGCCCTAGCGCGCCGCCTGCGACGCTATCGAGCGTGAGCATGCCGAATACACGGTCGCCGATGTCGGCCGCTACTGCGTGTAGCGCTGGGGCGGACCGAAGGCGCAAAGCATCCGCAATTCGACGAGCGTCCTTCTGAAATACATCCGCCTGCGGATCGCCGAGCATGTGCGCGGCACGGGTCTTCCGGCGGCTGCAGATGAACTTCCGGATTTTTCGAATCCTGTCGCCGCCCAGCATCAATTCCTGCTCGCGCTTGGAGAGATTGCGCAGCTCAAGCGCGAGGTGTCGCGCCTACGCCTCGATGTTCCCGTTACAACCCATATATGAGCGGTGGCCTGAGGTAAGGCGCCATATTTGGTTGCTAAATGGGTCCGACTTGCCTGGCTGCTTGTCTCGCGGCATAATCATCCATATTTTGGCGCTAATCCCGCTTTATCATCCATATTTGGGCATTAATTATGGTCACCCCCCTTCCTTTACCTGTTGAACGTGCACTGCGCCGCGTAGGCCAAGGCATTTCCCTTGCGCGTCGGCGCCGGCACATGTCGCAAGATATGCTGGCAGAGCGCATTGGCGCCTCTGTGAATACAGTGCGGCGGATGGAAGAAGGCAGCCCTGGAACCGCGCTTCAGCACTTTGCCCGGGCTTTGCAAGTCTTCGGGGAGCTCGACAAGCTGGAACTCCTCTTGGACAGCTCGCAAGACACAGTGGGGCTCACCTTGATGGATGAAAATCTTCCACAGCGCGTGCGCGCGCCGCGGCGTACTCCAGAACAAGGGGCGTTCTAGCTGCTCGCCGACTTGCCATGAATGCGAACCAAACAAAGAAACCCAAGCCAGACTTGGGCGTCAAAGTCGAGCTCGACGTCTGCGTCGGGAAAGCCGCGCTGGCCGCGGGCAGATTGATTTTCCGGAAGGATGGGGCGCGACAGTTTTCGCAGTTTGCTTACCGTGAAGCGTGGTTGGGAGACGCGCAATTTTTCAACATTTCACCCGATTTGGTGGCGGATGTCTCCTACCAGACCCGCAAGCCGCCAAGCAAAGACGATTCGCTCTTCTTCCTTGCCTTGGCAGACACAGAACCGGACGCCTGGGGCCGGCGCCTCATCGCCCGCGCGCATGCGAAAGAGCGCAAGAAGAATCCGGCGCTTGCCGCACTGACGGAGTTGGACTATCTGTGTGCAGTGGATGACTTTAGCCGTATTGGTGCGCTTCGCATTCGGGACGCCAACGGCGGGTACCTGCGCAGCGCCGACGAAGGCCGGCGAACGACACCGCCAATGCTGGAGCTGGAAAAGATGATGGCCGCTTCGCGCGCCGTCGAGCTCAGCCAGGAAACGGTGGCGGACCTGGAGTACTTGCAAGGAAAAGGAACGTCGCTGGGCGGCATGCGGCCGAAGTGCACCATCCTCGACGAGGACGGCACACTCGCCTTGGGCAAATTTCCAAGCGTGAAGGACGAGCGCAGCGTCACGCGCGGGGAGGTGCTGGCTTTACGCTTGGCGCGACTGGCCGGCATTGACGCCGCCGACGCGCGCATCTTCCCGGTCCAAGGCATCCCGGTGGCGATTGTTCGTCGTTTTGACCGTACGACAACGGACGGCCGTATCCCTTACATGTCTGGGGCCACACTTCTGCAAGCAAGCCGGGACGCGGAACACGCTTACACCGAGGTGGTCGATGAAATGCGCTCCAAATGTCTGAATTTTGCAGAGGACGCTAAACAACTCTGGCGCCGCCTGGTCTTTAACCACCTCATTACCAACGTCGACGACCATCTGCAAAACATTGGCTTTTTGTATGTCGACAAAAATCTGTGGCGGTTGTCTCCCGCCTTCGACTTGAACCCATTTCCGGACAAGGACCGCGAGTCAAAGACGTGGCTAAGCGAGGACACGGGGCCGATAACCGCCATTGAGCAGCTTCTAGGGCAGGCCGCGAGATTCGAACTTAAGCCGGACCAGGCAAAACAGGTTTTGGCGGAGGTGGTGAAAGCGGTAATCCAGTGGAAATCTGTGGCGTTGACCCCGGAAGTGGGATTGACGTCGGCCGAGCTGGACGACTTCGAACCCGCGTTTGAGCACGCCAGCCTGGAAGAAGCCAAGGCTCTTATGGCTAAGTAAAGCCGGGGTTGCGACGCAGCGAAAACTGGCGTTTTTGGGAAGTCTGGGCCACCTGCTTATTCGCACCCCGCCAAAAGAAAATGCCTGCAGGTTGCGAACCTGCTGGCATTCCCGAATCACCTGACCTTACTTGGTCGCCTCTGCCTCGCCGAACTGGTGAAAATCTTCCTTGTCGGCTGAGCGCTCACCTCACCCCGCGGCGGGTCTTAACAAAACCGCTTTGGCTATACTGTAAGCACCTTCGGCGTGCAGCACGCGAAGTTGCAACCAGGCAGCAGCCACTCACTTTATGGAGGGGACAATGGAACAACGCATCTTTTTCTACGGAATCATCGCATTTTCTCTCGCTGCTCCGGCGTCCTGGGCGCAGGAGGCGCAAGCGGTCAAGATCGGTTTCAGCAGCCCCCTTTCAGGACCGCAGGCTGCCGCAGGGAAGGATAACCAGGGCGGTTTCCTGATGGCCATCGAGCGCCTGAACAGCCAGGGCATCACCGTCGGCGGCAAGAAGGTGAAGTTCGAGCCGCTGGTGGAGGATGACCAGGCTGACCCGCGCGCCGGCGTCACGGTCGCGCAGAAGCTGGTCGATGCCGGCGTCAAGGCGATCGTCGGGCCCTACAACTCGGGCGTGACCATTCCGGCATCCAAGGTCTACAACGATGCCGGCATTGTGATGGCAACGGTCGCTTCGAACCCTAAGGTGACCGAGCAGGGGTTTTCCTACGTCTATCGCGTTGCCGCCAACGACATCCAGCTGGGCGGCAAGATGGCCCTGTACGCCGCCAAGGAATTGAAGGTCAAGCGCGTGGCCATCGTCGATGACCGGACGGCCTACGGCCAGGGCCTGGGAAACGAATTCGAGAAAGTGGCGAAGGCCAATGGCGTGCAGATCATTGGCCGGGAGTTCACGAACGATAAGGCGAGCGATTTCATGGCCATCCTGACGTCGCTCAAGGGCAAGAAGCCGGATGCGATCTTCTATGGCGGTTATGCGCCCCAGGGTGGCCCGATGGCGCGCCAGATGAAGCAGATCGGTTTCAACGCGCTGCTGCTGGGCGGCGACGGGATCTGCTCGCCGGAGATGGGACGGCTGGGCGGCGAAGCGGTCGGCCAGCAGGTCTACTGCACGCAAGGCGGGGCGATCCTCGACAAGGCCGAGGCCGGCGCCGCCTTCGCTGCCGACTACAAGAAGAAGTACAACCGCCCGCCCGAGGTCTATGCTGCCTCGTTCTATGACGGGATGATGCTGATCGCCGAGGCAATGAAGGCAGCCAATTCGGTCGAGCCCAAGCAGTATGCCCCGGCACTGGCCAAGATCAAGTACAAGGGCGTGGCGGCGGCCTACGAGTTCGATGACAAGCATGACCTCAAGCAGTCGCCCGTCACCGTCTTCCAGTTCAAGGGCGGCGAACCGGTTGCCGTCACCAGCTACTGATCTCCGCACGAATCAACAACCCGAGTGAACGATGCTTAATTTTCTCCGTACGATCCAGACCATCGATGCCCATACCGGCGGCGAGCCCTTGCGCATCCTGGTGTCGGGCATGCCGCCGGTGCCCGGCAAGAACATCCTGGAAAAACGCGCGTGGCTCAAGGAGCACCGGGACGACCTGCGCCAGTTCCTGATGAACGAGCCGCGCGGCCACGCCGACATGTACGGCGCCTATCTGCTCCCGCCGACCACGGCGGGTGCGGATTTCGGGGTGATCTTCATTCACAACGAAGGGTATAGCGACATGTGCGGCCACGGCATCATCGCGCTGGGCAAGGTGCTGGTGGAAATGGGCTATGTGGAGCGGACCAGTCCGGTCACGCGCATCGGCTTCGATGCGCCGGCGGGTTTCATCGAGGCGCAGGTCGAGTGGGACGGCGCCCGCGCCGGCGCCGTCACGTTCAGGAACGTCCCGGCCTTCATCTTCATGCGCGATGTTGAAGTCGAGACGCCTTCCTTTGGCCGTATCGTCGGCGACATTGTCTTCGGCGGCGCCTTCTACTATTACATCAACGGTGAACAGGCCGGGCTGGAAATCCGTCCCGAGCTGGTCCGTTCGCTGATCCAGCTGGGCGCAGAAACGAAGGCGGCGGTGAAAGCGAAGGTCAGGATCGAGCATCCGCTGGAGCCCGGCCTGAATGCGCTGTACGGAACCATCGTCGACGGGGCGCCGAACAGGCCGGGCGTGGACCAGTCGAACGTGTGCATCTTCGCCGACCGCGAAGTTGACCGCTCGCCGACAGGAACCGGCACCTCGGGGCGTGCCGCGCAACTGTATCTGCGCGGCACGCTGCCGCTGAACCAGCCCTACGTCAACGGCAGCATTGTCGGCAGCAGCTTTTCCGTACGCGTGGTCGAGCCCGTGAAGGTCGGCGAGTTCGACGGCGCCATTACCGAGGTCACAGGCAGCGCGCATATCAGCGGCTTCAACCAGTGGGTGCTGGAAGACTCCGATCCATTCCCCACCGGTTTCTTCTTCCGATAATCCTGCAGCGCGTTGACGCTCAGGCCACTGCCCTGCCCTCCATGTTCGCGGCGATGATTCTGCCGAGCGTGGCCAATGCCTCGTCCGTTCTTGCATCCCACGGATGGCCATAGTTCAAGCGCAGACAATTCGTGAACCCGCGTTGCGCCGAAAACATGGGACCCGGCGCAACGCTGATTCCGAGGGATAGCGCCTGCCGGTGTATTTCGAGGGCATTGGCGTTCCCTGGCAACTCGATCCACAGGAAGTAGCCTCCGTTCGGCCGGGTTGCCTTCGTCCCTTTCGGGAAATGCCGCACCACGGCCTGGATCATCGCGCTTTGCTGTACCGAGAGTGCGTGCCGCAGCTGCCGCAGGTGCTTGTCGTAGCCGCCTTTGGCGAGGTAATCGGCAAGGGCGGCTTGCGCCGGCGCGGAAGCGGAAAGCGTGATCGTCACTTTCAGTCGCGCCACTTCCTGCGTGAACCTGCCGGGAGCCGCCCAGCCGATCCGGTAGCCGGGAGCGAGGCATTTGGAAAACGACGAGCAGTGCATGACAAGGCCCTTGGTGTCGAAGGCTTTCGCCGATACCGGCCTCTTGGCGCCGAAATACAGCTCTCCGTAAACATCGTCTTCGATCAGCGGCACGTCGTGCGACTCAAGCAATTCCACGAGCGCCCGCTTCTTCTCGTCCGGCATCAGGCTGCCCAGCGGGTTCTGGAAGTTGGTCATCAGCCAGCACGCTTTCGGTTTGTGCCGCTCAAGCGCAAGAGCAAGCGCCGCGAGGTCGATGCCCTCGCGCGGATGGGTCGGCACTTCGATGGCATTCAGGCCGATGCGTTCGAGCGCTTGCAGGGCCGCATAAAATGTCGGCGATTCGATGATGACGCAATCGCCCGGACGCGCCACGGCTTGCAGACACAGGTTGAGCGCCTCAAGCGCACCGTTGGTAATGACGATTTCGTCGGTGTGCAGGTGCAGTCCGTCGGCGAGGTAGCGCAGTGCAATCTGGCGCCGCAAACCGGCGTTCCCGGGCGTGAGGTCGTCAACGGTGCTCCATGGGTCCATCTCTTGCACACAGGAGGCCATCGACCGTGCCAGCCGCGGCAGTGGAAACAGCAAGGGGCTGGGAAACGCCGACCCCAGCGGGACGATATCCCGGGTCTTGACCGATTCGAGCACGTCGAACACGAGCCGGCTCACATCAACGGTTGTCGATTCGCCGGTGGGACGGGAAGCAATATCCGGTTCGGGCGGCAGCGTCTTCGCGCCTGCGATCACGTAATACCCGGACCGCTCGCGCGCGCGGATCAGGCCGCGCGCTTCCAGCAGGTAATAGGCTTCGAACACCGTGGAGGGGCTGACACCCCTGCTCGTGCTTGCCTGCCTGACCGACGGCAGGCGGTCGCCCAGTTTCATCACACCGGTGCGGATCGACTGGGCGATCTCTTCAGCCAGCAACTCGTAGCGTTTCATGGGCGCGTTTGCTCTTTCATCAATGTCAGCGGCGTGCCATGGGGAATTTTCTGTTACGTGCTGCGCGGCTTTCTGCATTCTGTGCTTTCCATGCCCATGGCCGCACCATTTGACCATCTTTTACACGGCGGTGGAAGCAAAAACCGGTGCCGCCGGCCTGCTTTTCTGATCCGCTGTTTTCAGGCATATCTGATCCTGTTTTCCTCGCTCCGTCCCACCTACAATCTGCATTGCCCCGAGGACGAAGAGAACCGGCATCGCGATGATCGACAGCGCAACAAAGATTCTTGTGTTTCAAGCCCTCGGTGAAGGCGCTGCTTTCGCCTTCTCGATCCCGATCCCCGGCCCGGTCATTGGCATGCTCCTTCTGTTCCTGTATCTGCTTGCAAGGGAACACGAAGCAGAAAGGCTGGCGGTGTTCTCGACGAAGTTCCTCCGCCACATGGCCTTGCTTTTCATCCCTGCCGCCGTCGGCATCATGCAGCACCTGGATCGTGTTGCCGACGAGTGGCTCCCTATCCTCGCCGCACTGACGATCAGTACATGGGTGTCGATCGCCGCCACGGCCGTAGTCACGCGGCGCATCGATCATGGCTGATAGCGTCTGGACGCACCTGTCGGCCTCCCCCGTGACCTGGCTGCTGGCCACGCTGATGGCTTACCGGTTTTCCCTTGCTGTGTACGAGAAGGCCGGCCGCAGCCCGCTTGCACATCCCGTGGCTGTGTCGGTAGCGCTTCTCGTGACGGGCCTTGGCATCGCGCAGGTTCCGTACGAAACCTATTTCGACGGCGCCCGCTTCATCCACTTCCTGCTGGGGCCGGCCACCGTGGCCCTGGCGATTCCCTTGTACGCCCAGCTCAAGCGCATTCGACGCAGCTGGCCCAAGCTGCTGGCCGGCGCCTTGCTCGGCTCGGCCGCATCCGTGATTACCGCGGTGGGAATTGCATCGCTGCTCGGCGCCTCGCACATGACTGTCCTGTCGATGGCGGCAAAGTCCGTGACGATGCCGATTGCCATCGGCATCACCGGGGAAATCGGCGGCACGGCGTCACTGACCTCGGCACTGGTGATGTTGACCGGCATCCTCGGCGCCACCACGGCGCAGGGCATCCTGAAACGCATGGGAATGACCGATCCCGGGACCAGCGGATTTGCCCTGGGAGTCGCGGCGCACGGCATCGGGGCATCAAGGGCGTTTCAGTTGAACCAGGAGATGGGTGCATTCGCGGGATTGGCGATGGGATTGGCCGGCGCGCTGACCGCGACACTCCTCCCATTCTGTTTGCGCCTTGCGGGATTTTGATGACCGATCTGCAGCCATCGCCGGAAAAATCCCTGCTCCGCTATTTTGGTTCGCTTCTGCATCTGTTTGATCCACGTCAAGCGCAATAACATGCCGCCCTGAAGCGGGATGGCGCCGGATGTCGCGCGCCGCCGTCGTAACAAGGAAACTTATGAACCCGACCGGTTTACTGTTAGCCACGTTTATTTTGTCCATTGTCGGCCTCTTTGCCTTCATCTGGTCGCTGCGCAAGGGACTGTTCGATATCGAGTCCAGCGGCGCCACGGCCATCTTTTCCTCGGGAGAGATCGGTTATGCCGAAGAACCGGCCGCCAGCAAGGAACAGCATCGGGCCCTGCAGCAGACGGCGAATGCCGTTGCAGGAACGCCGCCGGCATCCATGCAGGATCACGAGATTGCGGCGCGCGCCGCGGCAGACCGGTCAAGCGCGTTCCCCGCATTTGTACTGATTGCCTGCGCCGCCGTCTGGTTGCTGCTGGCATCCGCGGCCGGTCTCGTGAGTTCGCTCAAACTGCACATGCCCGATCTCCTGAACCAGTCGGCATGGCTGAGCTTCGGCCGTCTGCGCACCATTCACCTCAACGCCGTCGCTTACGGGTGGGCGCCGATGGGCCTGCTCGGCCTGGCCACCTGGATGCTGCCGCGCCTGCTCAAGACGCCCCTGGTCGGCGGACGCTTCGCCATTTTCGGGGCGCTGCTCTGGAACGCGGGACTGGTCGCCGGCCTCGGCGCCATCGCAAACGGCATGAACGCCGGCATGGAGTGGCTGGAGATTCCCTGGCAGGTCGGCCTGCTGTTTGCCGTGGGCGGGATGATGATCGGCTTGCCGCTGATCTTCACCTTGCAGCAGCGCCGTGTGCACCACCTCTACGTCTCCGTCTGGTACATCGGCGCTGCCTTGTTCTGGTTCCCCATCCTCTATATCGTCGCCAAGATCCCGGGCGCACACTTCGGCGTCGAGCAGGCGACGATGAACTGGTGGTTCGGGCATAACGTGCTCGGGCTGTTCTACACGCCCCTGTCGATCGCCGCCGTCTATTACTTCCTGCCGAAGGTCATCGGCCGCCCGGTGCGCTCGTACAACCTGTCCTTGCTGGGCTTCTGGACGCTTGCCTTCTTCTACGGGCAGGTCGGCGGGCACCATCTGATCGGCGGCCCGGTTCCGGAATGGCTGATCACACTGTCGATCGTGCAGAGTGTGATGATGGTGATTCCCGTCGTTGCCTTCTCGGTGAACCAGCACCTGACCCTCAAGGGCCATTTCAGCGCGCTGAAGCATTCGCCGACGCTGCGCTTCATCGTGTTCGGCGCGGTGATGTACACGCTTGCGTCCTTGCAGGGCTCGCTGGAAGCGCTCCGCTCACTCAACGCCTTGACGCACTTCACGCATTTCACCGTGGCCCACGCGCATCTGGGCATGTACGGCTTTGTCTCGATGGTCATGTTCGGCGGCTTCTACTTCGCCATGCCGCGCATTCTGGACATCCGCTGGCCGCACGCCAGCCTGATCGGCTGGCACTTCTGGCTGGTCGCGGCCGGCTTCGCAATCTATCTGGTCACCTTGAGCATCGGCGGCCTCTTGCAAGGTTCAGTGCTGCTCGACGCCGCCCGTCCCTTCATGGAATCCGTGGAGGTCTCGCTGCCCTGGCTGAAGGGCCGCTCGCTGGGCGGCGCGCTGATGACCGCCGGGCATCTCGTCTTTGTGTATCACTTCGCCGTCATGGTCGTGCGTTCGGGCGTGCTGACGCAGACCGAGCGTTCCGCAATCCACTCACCCGCGTAATCATGGAAAACGAAATCAAACTCCTGGGCGGGGCGATGGTGACGCTTTCATTGGCCACCTGCGCCATGATTGTCGTCCCCTTCCTCCAGCTCAAAGACGTTCCCGCGCCTGCCGGCCTCAAGCCTTACACCAGCCAGGAGCTGCGCGGGCGCGAGGTGTACATGGCAAACGGGTGTATCGCCTGCCACACCCAGCAGCCCAGTTCCACCGGCGCCGGCATTGCGGATGCGGCGCGCGGTTGGGGGCGGGCATCTGTCGCCGCCGACTATCACTACGATGCGCCGCCCTTGCTGGGGACCATGCGCACGGGGCCCGACCTGTTCAACATCGGCGTGCGCCAGCCGAGCGCCGACTGGCACCTGGGACATCTATACCAGCCCCGCGCCTACGTCCCCGGCAGCATCATGCCTGCGTATCCCTTCCTCTTCGAAATCAAGGACGCGACGGCCGTCACGAAGCACGACAAGGTCGTGACGCTGCCGCCAGGGACCGTGCCACCGGGCAAGGCCGTTCTGGCGACACCCGATGCCGTGGACCTTGTCGTCTATCTCCAGGGCTTGAAACGCAGCTATCCGGTCCTGAGCGCAAACCAACCTGTCAGCAACAGCCAATGAAAGCACAAGGCAATCGCAATTCGGAGCATGCGGACCCGCATGAGCAATACAACCCCGTTCCCCGCGTCGTAGCCGGACTGGTGATCGCGATGGTGGTGTGGGCCGTGAGTTATATCGCCATCCAGGGCGCCGACGGGGAACCTTCACTGGGAGACCGGCGCGATCCGGCGGCATTGTCGGCGGCGGCGGGCAGCGGGATCGCGAATGGCAGCGGCATTTATGTCGCCAATTGCCAGGCGTGCCATCAGGCCAACGGGCAGGGTTTGCCGGGCGTATTCCCTCCCCTTGCCGGATCGCCGTGGGTGACCGGCGACCCGGCCGTGTTAAGCCAGATCCTGCTGCACGGCCTCACCGGCCCCATCGAGGTGCTCGGTACGACTTATAACGGAACGATGCCCGCGTTCGGCAAGAATCTGCGCGATGAAGAGATTGCGGCAGTGGCTGCGTATGTACGCAGTCAATGGGGCAACAGCGCATCCGGCGTCGATGCGGAGGCAGTGGCAAAAGAACGTGCCGCGACCGCCGGCCGCGAAGGTCCGTGGGATGGGGCCAGGGAGCTCGGCACGCTGGGCGGCAAAGGATGAGGACAGCAACATGGCGGCCCGTGGCGGCGATCTTGCTGATTGCCGTCGCCGCACTGGCGGCATTCTGGACTGTGACGCGCGGCTTCCAGACAGTCACGTCCGACGGTGCCAGGCGTATCGATATCGCCCGGTCGCCGCGGCCGCTGCCGCCGGCGCCGGTGGTAGACGGCGCAGGCCGCGTATTCAATTTGTCCGACATCGCCGGCGGGACGGACGCGACGTTCGTGACCTGGGTGTACACGCGCTGCCTCACGATCTGCCGCACCAGCATGTTCGGACAGGCCTATCTGCAGCAGGAAATCCTTGCACGCGGCCTGGAAGGCCGGGTAAAGCTGCTCACCTTGAGCTTCGATCCTGTTCACGATACGCCGGACGTGCTTTCCGCCTATGGACGCCAACTGAAAGCCGATGCCGGGGTATGGCGCTTTGCCACCGTAACGGAAACCGGCAGTCTCATGGCGTTGTTGAAACTGTTCGAGATCGTCGTGCTGCCGGACGGTGCCGGCGGCTATTCGCATAACGCGGCACTCTTCCTGATGGATAGACATGGGCGCGTTGTTCGCGCCTATGATATCGACCGCCCTGATCTCGCTCTGGCCGACCTGCCCTTCGCAACAGGGACGTGACGCAATGACGAGGCGCCCTGCCCTGATCCTGCCCGTTCTGCTTCTTGTGGCGGCCGCGCTTGGCCGCGGGTGGCTGGAAGCGACGATGGCCCGCCACATGCTCATCGAGTTGCCATTGCTGTTCGCCATCGGCTGGCTGGCGGTCCGCTCGCCCCGCTCCGGCGAGACCCCCTTGCGGTGGAACGCGAACAGCCTGCCGGCCCTGTTCGCCGCAATGCTCATTACCGCGTTCTGGATGCTTCCCGTAGCACTCGACCTTGCCGTGCTCGATGCGAGGGTGGGAGTGGCCAAGGCACTGAGCATGCTTGTCGCCGGAGCGCTGACCGGTGCAGTCTGGCGGAGCGCCGGCCTCGTGATGCAAGCCTTCTTCATATTCAACTGGACCTGGATGGCCCTGACTGCAGGCTTGCTGTATCAGGATGCACCCCAGCAGTTGTGCAGTGTCTACCTCAGCGACCAGCAGCCGGCCGCCGGCAGGGGAATGGTCATCCTTTCGCTGGCAGTCCTTGGCACGTGGGTGGCACATGCGGTCCATGTGCTTGGCTTGCAGGAGGAGAAGCTGCAGCAGCGAAGCCGGTGACGCTGATTCCCGCTTGTCCGATCGGGATAATGCGGGCCTCTTGCATTCGCCCGGTTCGCGATTTGTCTTGCGCAGTTCATCAGCCGGGCAGGCGCAACTTCGTTCGCAGCTTTCGCAAGGGAACATATCGGCAGGTTCCGATCTCTTACACCTGCCCCTTGCCAAGTCAACATGACAGATTCGTTAAGAAGGTTCGTGACCGGATCCATGTTTCCGCCGCTACTGTACGAGTGCGTTTTCAAGAGCTCCCCGATCGGGGCATATCTTTTATCACCGACACCGGAAATAACAATTCTCGATGTAAACGATTCATTTCTGCACCGTGTGTCGTTGTCGCGGGCAGATATGATCGGAAAAGGCCTTTTCGAGGTGTTCCCCGATAACCCGGACGATCCCGAAGATACAGGCGTAGATGCTTTACGGCAGTCGATTGCCAAAGCGGTGGTGACGGGTGAAGTGCAGTTCATGGCGGCCCAGCGCTTTCCCATCCAAAAAACCCTGCCCAATGGGGAGATCATATTCGAGGAGCGATTCTGGAACGCTTCCAACACCCCCATCTTTGGGGAAGATGGCAGCATCGTGTGCGTTTACCACGCGACAATCGAGGTCACCAACGAAGTAAAGGCACTAGCGGCGCTTCGACAAAGCGAAGAACGCTTTCGCTCGCTTGTGACGGCAATGAGCCAGGTCGTGTGGATTGCGGAACCGAACGGGGAAATTGCCGCCGATTCTCCGTCGTGGCGAGCTTTCACGGGGCAGAGCCAAGACGAGTGGCGCGGATTGGGCGCATTGAAGGTGATTCATCCCGACGATCGTGAACGCGTCGCGCAATCCTGGGCCGCTGCCACAAGGAGTGGCGTCATCTACGAAAGTGAGCATCGCATCAGGCGCAGCGATGGTGAATACCGCTGGAGCGCGGTACGGGCAGTACCCATTCTGAATTCCGACGGAAGCGTGCGCGAATGGGTCGGAACCAACATTGACATCGAAGACAAGAAGAAAGCGGAAGAAGAGCTGAGGATCGCCAACAATCGCTTGAAATTGGCCGTTGAAGGCGCAGGGGAAGGCGTGTGGGAATGGGATATAACGAAGAATAGAATTTTCTATTCCCCAGTGTACGGCGAGATTGTCGGGTACTCGCCTGCTGAACTGGGCGACGATCCGAACCACTGGTTTTCATTGGTGCATCCCGACGACCTTCCCGTTTCTCACGCCGCGATGGATGAACACCTGGAAGGCAAGACATCGTCGTACTCTAGCGAATACCGCGTGCGCTGCAAGGACGGTAGCTGGAAGTGGGTCCACTCTCGTGGAGTCTTGGTCGAGAAGTCCTCGACAGGCGAACCACTGCGCGTGGCAGGCATGATCAAGGACATTACCGCGCGGAAGGAGTCGGAGGAGCGCATCTGGAACCTCGCCAATTTCGACACATTGACCGGCCTGCCGAATCGGCGCATGTTCAAGGACCGGTTTGCCCAGGAAGTCTTGAATACACGCCGCAGGCATACGGCCGTTGCCTTGCTGTTTATCGATCTGGATGGTTTCAAGCAAGTCAATGACCTGTTCGGACATGACGCAGGAGATAAGCTTTTAATCCAGGCTGCGCAACGTATCGAGGGGTGTGTCCGGGATACCGACACCGTTTCCCGCCTTGGCGGGGACGAATTCACGATTATCCTCGCTGATTTGCATGGTATCGACCATGTTGAGCAAATCGCACAAAAAGTGCTTAATGCACTGATACCCCCTTTCCAATTGGGAAGTGAAAAAGCCTTCCTGTCGGGTAGCATTGGCATCGCCCTTTTTCCCCATGATGCAAACTCGCCCGAGGAACTGATCCGCAAGGCCGACCAGGCGATGTATGTGGCCAAGAACGCAGGGAAGAATCGGTTCAGCTACTTCACCAATGAGATGGATGAAAAGGCGCATATGCGTCTGCGACTCATTCAGGAGCTGCGGGAAGCGGTTCAGGCCAATCAGATGTCCGTGTATTACCAGCCCGTCATCGAATTGAAAAGCGGCGCAATTGTGAAAGCGGAAGCGCTGGTCCGCTGGACTCACCCGCTCTTTGGCGATGTCAGTCCCGCTCAATTTATCCCGCTCGCGGAAGAGTCCGGCATGATCAACGCGATCGGCGATTTCGTTTTCCACGAAGCGGTCAGCACGATCAAGCGCTTGAACGCCCGTCTGAAAAAGCGATTGCAGGTCAGTATCAATAAGTCGCCAATTCAATTCAACTCCAGAGAACAGGATAAGTGGCTTGGCTATCTGCGACAGCTCGATCTGCCTCCGGACTGTGTGACCGTCGAGATCACGGAAGGGGTTTTGCTGGATGTATCGGAGAAAGTCTCCTCAAAGCTGTACGAGTACCGGGACGCGGGTATACAGGTAGCGATCGACGACTTCGGCACAGGATATTCCTCGATGGCGTACCTGCAGAAATTCGATATCGATTACCTGAAAATCGACCAGTCTTTCATTCGGGACCTGGCGACAAACCGCGGAAATCGGGCGATTGCGGAGTCAATCGTCGCCATGGCGCATAAGCTTGGGCTGATGGTCATTGCGGAAGGGGTGGAAACGAGGGAGCAAATGGAGCTTCTGAAGGGAGCGGGATGCGACTACGGCCAAGGCTATTTTTTTTCAGAGCCTGTTTGCGCAAATGACTTTGAAAGCATGCTCCTCGCGGAAAGTGGAGTTCCAATAGCGCGTCCTTTCCATTGATTTGCCTGAACACTTTGAAGCTCGTCAGGACGGGATGAAATCCCGTCCTGCGAGCTTATTCCATTTCCAATAGGTGCTCCGTCTCGGCGTCGTCGGCAAACTGCCTTTGAATGACCTCCACTTGAGGAAGCATCTGCAGGAAGGCATCCACGAGCACAGGGTCGAAGGCAAGCCCGCTATTGTCCTTCAGATACTGTACCGCCTTTTCTTGCGGCCACGCCTCCTTGTAAGGGCGCACTGAAACGAGTGCGTCATAGACGTCGCAGATCGTCGCAATTCGCCCTTCGAGAGGAATCTCTTTGCCGCGGAGTCCGGCCGGGTAGCCGGTCCCATCCCACCGTTCATGGTGCGTGAGCGAGATGCGCCGCGCCATCTTGATTACCTCGGCGGGATGGTCGGGGATGATCGTCGCACCTATGTCGGGGTGAGTCCGCATGATGGCAAGCTCTTCAGGGGTGAGACGTCCCGGCTTGAGCAGGATATTGTCAGGGATGCCAATCTTTCCCACATCATGCAGCGGACTCGCAATCTGGATCATCTGCGCCCAATGCAGATCCTTGCCGATCTCCAGCGCCAAGGCCTGGCACATGCGGCTCATGCGCACCAGGTGTCGCCCTGTTTCGTTGTCCCTGAACTCTCCGGCCCGTGCCAGTGCGAAATTCAGTTCGTTGGCCATCTGCTGCAACGCTTCGACCTGCGCGTCGTAGTACACGGTTGTGGAAAGCCCCATGTCGAGCGCATTGGCCCGGCTGAGCGCAGAGAGATACCTGTGCTGGGTGGCGACATCATCGGGAAAGGACTTCAGCACAACTTGCGCCAGTTCTCCCATCACCAGCGTGTACGTCCCCATGTAAAACCGCAGATCGACGCCAAGACGGTAGTGCGTCTGGCCGATACTGCGGGTCGCGTTCAGGTAATCGTCGTTGAAGTTGCCGGCAAATACAAAGTTGAGCCAGTGCCGCCGTTGTGCCTCCCTGGCACGGCGCAGCGACTCGGGAGAAGAAAACATTTTCCGTGTCGACGGATTGCTGCAGATTTTGTCGTAGATGGCGTCCAGCACCGAGTCAAGATGACGTTCAAGAATGGGCGCCAGCTCATTGAGAGTGGTCCGCACGCTCTCGTCAATCGAGAGAAAGCGAATCCATTGATCAAGGCGGGTATGCATAGATGTTCAGGTTGAAAAATAAAAAAGACGGGTACTGACTTGGCGGCGGAGCCGGGGACATATGCGCGGAGCACAGGTAGCAGGAAAGCTGGTGCGCTATGAGAAGCACACTCTGTTTCGGCCCAGCCCTTTTGCTTCGTAGAGGGCGATATCGGCCCGACGTACCGCCACTTCCTCGTTACCGTCTGCCATGTTCGCCTGGGAAGCACCGATACTGACTGTGACGTGCTTCACGCCCGGAAAAGCCTGTCCGGCGATGGAGGCCCTGATCTTTTCCGCAATAGTCAAAGCGCCATCTGCTTCGGTTTCAGGCAACAGCACGAGGAATTCCTCTCCGCCGAAGCGAGCGACGAAATCTGTCACCCGGATGCTCCCCTGGAGCGTTTGCGCCAGTTGCTTGAGAACCTGGTCGCCGGTTTCATGTCCGAAGGTGTCATTCACACGCTTGAAGTGGTCGATATCCAGCATCAGTACGGTGTACGGTCGTCCTGTACGCTTCATTCTCAAGAACTCGGCCCGTAGCCGCTGGTTGCACGCCAGCCGGTTTCGCAACCCGGTGAGCACGTCGCTGTGGGCCAGGCGATTCATGTCCTGCACGGCAGCCTCCAGGGCTTTTGTACGCTCGATAACGAGCTCTTCGAGTTGCTGCTGGCGGCTCTCCCGTTCACTTGCCAGTGCGAGCTCGGCCTCCTTGCGGCGCTGGATATCTTCAAGGACGGACACAAAGTAGTCGGGCTTGTCGTCGGCAGTGCGGATGAGTGCCACCGTAAGATTGACCCAAACCAGGCTGCCGTCTTCGCGGACGTACCGCTTTTCCATGCTGTAGTTGGGAATGCGGCCTGCGATGAGCTGTTCGACCAAGGCAAGGTCGTTCGACAGGTCATCCGCGAAGGTGATGTCCTGGAAGGTGAGGCCAAGCACGTCTTCCCGCTTGTAGCCGACGATGTCGCACAGCCGGTCATTGACATACAGCCACTTGCCATCCAGCCCCACCAGGGCAATGCCTACGGCGGCCTGCTCGAAAATTGATCGGAAGCGCGTCTCTGCCACGGTAATTTGCTGCTCGGCTCGCTTGCGCTCGGTAATATCCTGCACGGACCCGCGCAGGGCAGTTACTTTTCCATCGTCGTTTAGAACCGTCTCGCACTTGGCTTCCAGCCAAATGCGGGAACCGCTTCCGTGAATCACTTCAAGTTCCAGACCATAACCAACGCCGGTGGACACTGCCTGCTCGACGGCGGTCTTGACGCGTTCCCAGGAGTCGGGACTCAATACAGTGCCGCGCATCGCGGTGAAAGACGGAATGCTGTCCCGTCCGAACAAATGGCGCAAAGAGTCCGACTCGCGTATTTGATCAGTCTCCAGGTCCCAGTACCACGTGCCGAACTTGGCGAGGCGATGGGTTCGCGTCAGTTCCGCATCCTTTGCCAATAAGGCCTCGTTTGTTTGCAAAAGCGCTTCCGCGCGCTCGTGAAGCAGCCTTGAGGCATTCGACAGCGCGTGCGCCACCTCACTGGCCTCCTTGATACTTACCTCGGGGAGCTCGATTGCGTTGCCCTCCCCGAGTGCTTGCGCAGGAAGCGCCAGTGCGCGTATGGAGAAGGCGATCTTGTTACCCGCCCACCATGCCGCTCCCAACCCAAGCGCGAACACGGCGAACATGCCGATTGCAAGTATTCGCAAGGGCTCCTGATATTCCTCCTCCAGGGTTGCAAGGGGGATGCTCAGGACGACAATCCAGCCGGTCGCGGGAGAGCGACTATAGATGTTAAGCACAGGGATGCCATCCGGCGTCACGGCTTCCACCGATCCTTCCATGAACTTCTTGATCTGCCCGGAAAGCGCAGCGCTTGGCTTCTGGCCGATGAATTGTTCGGGAGCGTGGGTGCGCGCAATATAAACGCCCTCGCTGTCCAGAATGCCGGCAATCCAGTCTGACGGAAGGCCCTGTGCCTTCAGGAGGTTGTTGAAGATGACGGGACGGAGAACGGCAGTCAGCACGTAGTCCACCTGGCCGTCGTGAATCACCGGCACGTCGACCGTCATCAACAGTTGCTGGGCGACCGCTCCCTTAAAGACGCCTGATATGGCGGGTTCGCGGCTTTCCACGACGCGCCGTATCTGTTCGAGGTTGCCGTGCTTGGGAAGGGGCTGACCGAAGTCCCGCGACAGGTTGATGATTTGCTGGCCAGAAGTGTCGCTTAACGCGATGCTGTTGCCTATCGGATTAAGCGTTAGAAACTCCCGGGCTTGGCGGTAGAGAGCCGCGAAGTCTTTCCTGCGAAGGGCGTCTGACGTCGAAAGCGACTGCGCAACTGCCTGAGCCTTGTGCAGATGGCTGTCGACGGCCTGCGCCAGCGCTCGTGTTGTCTGAAAGGCATTCCGCTCGAATGCGGCCCGGCTTTCGCGATATTCGTGGTAAACGAGCAGGGCAGCGCCGATTATGCCGGGCACGACACAGGCGAGGACGAGGTAGATCAGGAACATGCGTACCGGCCGAAGGGGCAGTGAGGGGGCTGTTTGTGAAAGCGGCGTCGCGCTCACAACACCCGGTGTCTGATTCATACTGCGCTCCAGCTAGTAACATTCGGTTCTACTTCGGCAAAGCCTCTATTGCGAGTAAGCAATTCTTATGCCGAGCAATAGTTGCAAAACCTGGAGTCCGTTCTGCGTGGCTGGGATTGGCGGAATATCATCCGGTGACGCGGGCAGGCCAGCAGTGCGATGCGCCGGTCCCGGGCTAGGACAGACAGGGCGGGAAGGTTCTCAGAATTGAAAAGTTTCCTGAACTTGATAATCAATCCGCTATGACTCATCGTCGGGAACTCATCAGGCGGAAACGCAATGGCCGCCTTCTCTCTGCGCAACGCCGACTTGGCGGATAATGACGGGCACATCATTTCGCGCATCAGCTCTGGAAATCCCCATGGAAATTAAAGTCAATTTTCTCGACAAGCTTCGTCTTGAAGCCAAGTTCGACGATTTCACGGTCGTGGCCGACCAGCCTATCCGCTATAAAGGCGATGGCTCGGCGCCCGGTCCCTTCGATTACTTCCTGGCCTCATCGGCCCTGTGTGCGGCTTACTTCGTCAAGTTGTACTGTGTAACGCGCAACATTCCGACCGAAAATATCCGCCTCGCGCAGAATAATATTGTTGATCCGGAAAACCGTTACAAGCAGATTTTCAAGATTCAGGTCGAGCTGCCGCCGGATATCTCTTCCCACGACCGCCAGGGGATTCTGCGCTCCATCGAGCGTTGCACGGTGAAGAAAGTGGTGCAGACCGGACCCGAGTTCGTGATTGAAGAGGTCGAGAACCTGGACGCCGACGCCCAGTCGTTGCTGACCTTGCGGCCCGCGCCTGACGCCAGCACTTATATTCCGGGCAAGGACCTGCCATTGGAGCAAACCATCGCCAATATGTCGGGCGTCCTGGCGGGCCTGGGCATGAAGATTGAAATCGCTTCGTGGCGCAATATCGTTCCCAACGTGTGGTCGCTGCATATCCGCGACGCGCACTCGCCGATGTGTTTTACCAATGGCAAGGGCGCGACCAAGGAAAGCGCACTGGCGTCGGCATTGGGAGAGTTTATCGAGCGCCTCAATTGCAACCACTTCTATAGCAGTACGTTCTGGGGCGAAGACATCGCCAACGCGGCGTTTGTCCATTATCCCGACGAGCGCTGGTTCAAGCCCGGCCGTAAAGATGCGCTGCCGGCCGAAATTCTCGATGAATACTCCCTGCGCGTGTACAACCCGGACGGCGAGTTGCGAGGCTCGCACCTGATCGACACCAACTCGGGAAATGTGCAGCGCGGTATCTGTTCGCTGCCGTTCGTGCGGCAGTCGGACGGTGAAGTGGTGTATTTCCCGGTCAACCTGGTCGACAACCTCTACGGCAGCAATGGCATGAGTGCCGGTAATACGCTGGCCGAAGCCCAAGTGCAATGCCTGTCCGAAATTTTTGAACGGGCGGTAAAGCGGGAAATTCTCGAAGGCGAAATGGCACTGCCTGATGTGCCGCACGAGGTGCTGGCGAAATTTCCCCGCATTCTGGCCGGCATTCAGGGCTTGGAAGAGCAAGGTTTCCCGGTGCTGGTGAAGGATGCGTCGCTGGGCGGCGTCTATCCGGTCATGTGCGTCACCTTGATGAACCCGCGGACTGGCGGTGTCTTTGCTTCGTTCGGCGCGCATCCCAGTTTCGAGGTGGCGCTGGAACGGAGTCTGACCGAATTGCTGCAGGGCCGCAGCTTTGAAGGCTTGAATGATTTGCCTCAGCCCACCTTCGTCAGTAACGCCGTCACTGAGCCAAACAACTTTGTCGAACACTTCATCGATTCGAGCGGTGTGGTGTCGTGGCGCTTTTTCAGCGCCAAAGCGAATTTCGATTTCGTCGAGTGGGATTTTTCCGGCCGGGGCGAGAACTCCAATGCCGAGGAAGCCGCGACCTTGCTCGGCATTCTTGAAGACATGGGCAAAGAAGTGTACATGGCGGTGTATGACCAGCTTGGCGCCACTGCCTGCCGCATCCTGGTGCCCGGCTATTCGGAGGTTTATCCGGTAGAAGATCTGATCTGGGATAACACCAACAAGGCACTGTTGTTCCGCGAAGATATCCTGAACCTGCATCGCCTTGACGACGCAAGCCTGGAAGCGCTGCTTGAGCGTTTGAATGACAATGAGCTCGATGAATACTCCGACATCGCCACCTTGATCGGTATCGAATTTGACGAGAATACGGAATGGGGGCAGCTGACGGTTCTCGAGTTGAAGCTGCTCATTCATCTCGCCTTGCAGCAATTGGAGGAGGCGCATGAGCTGGTGGGTGCCTTCTTGCAGTACAACGACAACACGCTTGAGCGCGGACTGTTTTATCAAGCCTTGAACGTGGTGCTGGAGGTGTTGCTCGATGACGACCTTGAACTCGACGATTACGTGGTCAATTTCCGCCGGATGTATGGCAATCCACGGATGGACGCGGTGCTGGGTTCGGTGGATGGCAGCGTGCGCTTCTTCGGCTTGACGCCAACCAGCATGAAACTGGAGGGACTCGACCGTCATCACCGCCTGATCGACAGCTACAAGAAAGTGCATGCGGCGCGGGCGAATCACCTTTGAAGACTCTTCTGATGGTCAACGCCATGATGTTGAATGGCGTGACCTGCTGCTCTTCGGCCAATCAGGCGATGCGCGCGATCAGTACTCTCGACTTGCCGCTGCCTGCGCCCGCCAAAATCAGGACCGTGCCGGACGGGACCACGCGTACCGCAACATCGAACATTTATTGCACGCCCAACCGCGTGCCGGAAAAGCAAGGACAACAGACCGCCTCCGCTGGATTCGTTGAAGCAGTTCAGGAGCAATCTGCAACGGGGTTCGGAGAAGGCTTAGCCGACAAAGGATAAGAGCCGATTGACTGCTTCGGGTCGGCTGTTCCGATTCGGTATTGAACAATGAAGGTCTGGAACCCGGGGCCATGGAGCCAAGGAACAAGCTGATTTGCATTGCGCTGAGTATCAGCTTCGCCCTTTTCGGCGCTGGGCTTTACGCGGACGTTAGTGGCTTCCCACCCGGGAGTTCTGCAGGCGAACGGCAACGGCATCGAGCTGTTCCGCCAGACGAAGCGCTTCCAGGCCAGAAATCTGCACGGCTCGCAGCGCAGCCGCCACTTCCTTCGCACGTTCCGCAAGCATTGCCATGCTGGCATGCGGTTGCGGAAGCGTCAGGGTGGACCGGGGCAGGTGGAAATTCATGCCTGCAGTCCTCTTGTCTCCGGTACCCGCTTCCAGCGTCGTGAGGCAGATGCCGAGCGCCTTTACGACGGACATGACCGAGATGGCACTCTCGATTTCGGTTCGGCGAAAGGCTGCCGTTTCGTGCGCCATGCTGAAGCCGCTGGAAAGCAGGCGCAGCATCAGGCCATACGCCGCATTCGCAATGTCGAGCACGCCGCCGGCAGGACCGGCCGCGACGTGGTTGGCAGGGCGTGCGTCGATGGGCGGAAACATGACCGGGTCGGCGACCACGGGGCGGGAGGGATTGAATGCCGGGTCCTGCCGCAGTAACGCGTCGTACTCGTCCCGGATCGCGACGAAACGCACATAGTGCGAGTCCTCGCCGTCCTCTCGGCCGCCTTCGCCCTGTTCGATGATCATTGCGACCGCGGCAAGTGCGCTCTCAAGATCGGTTACCGGTATCAATCCATCGAACGGCAGCAGTTCCCGGCCCACCTGGGCGGAAGGGTTTCCGATGAACACGCGCTTTTCCCCCAAGCCTTCCGTCAGCCGGCGAAAACCGTCTTCGATGCCGCGGTACAGCTCACTCACTGTGTCATATTCCTCGGCGGTGGGGGTCAACTTTGGCCGCCCGTGCCGCCGCTGGTAGGCAAACGGCGGCTCGAACCCGTCTGCCGCCGGAAGGTCTTTGCCTTCCGGGCGCTCGAGGTACACGAAATGGTCTGCAGTGGCTCGCGTGAAAGGGACAAGGCGCGCAACAACGCTGGCGGGATGATAGCCGGGCGCCACAGGGAAATTCGGGCGGAAGAAATGCGGCGGCGAACCGATGCTCATCAGCAGGTTGCTGACCAAGGCAAGATGCAGCATTTCCTCCATTGCGACGGTTTGCATGCTGTCGCGCCAGCCATCGATCGCTGCCAACTGTTCGCGGTTCAGCTCCTCGTCACACGATTGCTTCAGGCTCCAGCACGCGTAGAGATAGGAGCACATCAGGCCGTGCTCGATCTCGGCCGCTTCGCTGAGCAGATAGATCAATTGCTCACGGTCGTTGACGAATAATTGCTTGGCGTTCATATCGGTTTTCCATTTGCTCGCTCCGCTAAGCGCTGACGATCGAACGTCAAGCAGCTTTCGCGCCAGGATGTCGCTCCATGCCGGAAAGACGGAAGCCAGTTCAGGCCGTTCTAGACGGTGCCCCATGTATCTGGTATTGCAACATCCCGCTCCCGTTGGCACTATCCGGGATTTGGTGTCCAGGCACAGCTCCGATGAACAACAAAGCGCGGTTTACCACGGCAGGCCTTTTCGGCGTCTTATTTTCCTTTGTGGTCGCAAGCGCCCGCGGAGAAGCGCCGAGCATGGGATTCACACAATTGCCTCAGGCTGATGGCGGATCAGTAACGGTCTTCTATCCCTCGTCTGATCCGCACAGCGTTGTTTCCCAAGGACCTTTTCGTCTCTCGCTCGCATCCAGGGGCAATCCGGTGAAGGGTAATTCCCGCTTGGTTGTCATATCGCACGGATCCGGCGGGTCGCCGTGGGTGCACACCGACTTGGCGCGCACGCTTGTGCAGCGCGGCTTCACTGTAGCAGTGCCGCAACACCATGGCGACAATTACCTCGATTCTTCCGAGCCGGGACCCATTAGCTGGAGCAAGAGACCTCAGGAGATCTCAATGGCCATCGATGCCGTCTCAGGCTATCAGCCACTTGCCGCCCATCTCTCACTTGACGCCGTCGGCGTGTTCGGCGGCTCTGCAGGCGGGCACACGGCACTATCCCTGGCGGGAGGGATATGGTCCAACCAGCGCTTCAGAGAGCATTGCGACAAAAACATTGCGCAGGATTTCTCCTCGTGCGTCGGCTTTATCACCTCGCTCGACGGGGGCTGGCTGGACGGACTGAAGATGTGGTTTGCCAGGCAGGTTATCGCTGCTCGCTTCAGCAACGACAGCATCTATCAGTACGAGGACGCACGCATAAGGGCTGCTATAGCCATGGTTCCTTACGCCGCCGACTTCCTTCCGGAATCTCTGTCCAATCCTAAGATCCCGCTTGGTCTGGTGATTGCAGATAAGGACGTCAACCAGGTACCGAAATTTCATGTCGAAGCAATACTGAACGCGTGCGCTCCACGGTGTGAGTTGTTAATGCGAATACCTGACGCCGGACACGGAGCGATGCTTTCACCAATGCCGCCCCTCGAGCCGGGAAGCATCGGTAGCGCGTTGTTGAGCGATCCACCCTCATTTAATCGAACGCAGGTCATTCCGGAGCTTAATTTGCGAGTTACTGACTTCTTCATCCGGCATTTATCGGAACACGATCGTATGCGCCAATAAGGCGCGGACGAGCCTCAAGCGCTGTTGCAATGGCTTCCACACTGTCGGCGTGCGCCGTGGATGAAGAGGATAGTCCTGGACATGATGGTTCCTTTCGCGGATGAAGTGTGCTTCAGCCAAAACGTACGAGGTTGAGTGCCGGCAGCGGGCCCCCGGGAAACTGGGTGAGTCCGGCACCGACCGCGAGCGTGCCAAGATCAATCCCGAAGAAGCCGAGGCGCTCGATGAGTGCGCCTACCGTCGCCCGTGCCGCGCGGTCGTCACCGGAGTAAAACAGCACCCGGCGTCCGCCCTCCGCTGCCGGGTCGCCCGACAGTAGCTGCGGTTGAAGGTGATTGAAGGCCTTTACCACTCGTGCACCCGGCAACAGCTCGGCGACGATTTCGGTGGACAGGCGGCCGTCGAGGGGAGCCGGCTTGAACAGCGGGGCTTCGATCGGATTATTCGCGTCGATGACGATACGCCCGTCGAAATCGGGCAAGCCGGAGAGTGCGGCAGGCAACTTTGACCAGTTGACCGCCACCAGGACGATGTCCTGTGCCGCGGCCTGTTCGCGGGTGCCTGCCTTGATCGGCGGGCCGAGTTCGCGCGCCAGTTGTTGCAGTGTTTCCGGGCCCCGGCTGTTGCTGATGATCGCCTCAATGCCCCGTGCGGCAAGTGCCTTCGCGAATGCCGCGCCGATGGCGCCTGCGCCAATGATGCCGATGGTGTTGAGGGTGCGGATGGTGTTCATGCTGCTTCTCCTTGTCATGCGGGAATGGGTTCAGGCGGTGAAGCCGCCGTCGGCAACGATGTCGGCGCCAGTGACGAACGCCGCTTCCGGGCCGGCGAGGAACGCGGCGACAGCAGCGATTTCCTGCGGCTGGCCATAGCGCCCGATTGCCATTCCAGGGCCGACGATCTTGCTGACCGGGCCGCCGTCCGGATTCATGTCGGTATCCGTCGGACCTGGATGAATCGTATTGACAGTGATGCCGCGGGGACCAAGGTCGCGCACCAGGCTGCGGTTGAAACCAGTGACCGCGCCCTTGGTGAGCGTGTACAACGAGGCGCCAGGGAAGGCGGCGTAGCGGGTCATCGAAGAACCGATGTGGATGATCCGGCCGCCCTTGCCCATCCGGCGTACTGCTTCCTGGGTGGCCACGAAGACACCCGTCACGTTCACCGCGATCATCCGCTGGTAATCCTCGAAAGAGATGTCGTCTATCGGTCCGCCGAGCGCGAGCCCGGCGTTATTGACCAGGATGTCGATGGCGCCAAACGCTTCGATGGCGGCTGCTACGGCTGCCCGCACAGCTTGCGGATCGCCGGCGTCGGCCTGGACGGCAATCGCCTGGCCGCCGCCAGCTTCGATCTCGCGCACGACTTGTGCAGCTTTGTCCGGCGAGGCGCTGTAGGTCAGGGCGACCGCAGCACCGTCGGCAGCGAGACGTTTTGCAATAGCGGCGCCGATGGAGCGCGATCCGCCGGTGACGAGGGCCATCTTGCCTTGCAGGGGGAATTTGTTGGAAGTCATGTGGGGTTACTCCATTCGAAATGTGGTTGTCGGTGGAGTCACTATCGCCCTTTTATTCCATCTTGATTAGTGCCGAATGCGTTGAATGATTTTCAAGCGTTGGTATAAGATGTGAAGATGGAAACGCTTACGAACCTGGAATGCTTCGCGCGAGCCGCGGAAGCCGGCAGCTTTTCCGCCGCCGCCCGTCGGCTGGGGCTGACGCCGGCAGCGGTCAGCCGCAATGTCGCGATGCTGGAGAAGAATATTGGCGTGCGTCTGTTTCAGCGCTCGACCCGGCGGCTTACCCTGACCGAGGCGGGCGAGCAGTTCCTGCAGGGCATAGGTGCGAACCTCGACGCGCTGCAGGCAGCAATCGCCGCGGTGGCAACGGAGCGCGGGCAGCCGGCCGGCGTCCTCAAGGTCAGCATGGCGCCCACCTTCGGCGTAACCCATGTCATGCCGCTGCTGCCGGCCTTCATCGCGCGCTATCCAAAAGTAAGGCCGGACTGGCATTTCGAGAACCGTCAGGTGGATCTGATTGCGGAAGGCTACGACGCGGCCATCGGGGGCGGATTCGAATTGCGCCCAGGCGTAGTCTCGCGTCCACTCGCGCCAGCCCACATCGTCGCGGTCGCCGCACCGTCATACCTCGCGGGTCGCATACCCCCGGCCGACCCTGGCGGGCTTGCGCGCTTTGAAGGCATCGTCATGCGATCACCGCAAAACGGGCGGGTAAGGGAATGGACGATGCGCAATGCCGTCGGTGACGAGATGGCTGCAGGTTTGCAACCATCGTTGACGCTGAACGATCCGGCCGCGATGCGGGAAGCAGCGCGGCTCGGACTCGGCATCGCATTGCTGGCTGTGCCCGACGTGCTGCCCTGGCTGGAAAGGGGCGAATTGAAGCGGCTGCTGCCGGGGTGGTACGCAGACGCCGGTGTGATCTCTCTCTACTACGCCAGCCGTACGCTCATGCCGGCCAAGACACGGGTCTTCATCGACTTCCTGTGTGAAGCCTTCGACAGGGAGCAACTGGCCCGCCGCTTTGCGGGCAGCCTTGGGTAGATCACCAAGCCTGGACTCCGCGACCCTTGGAATAGGGGAAGCTCGGTAGGCTGGAATGCAATCCCAGCAATCATCCTAGCACCGGTATAAGCACAGTCCATCAGTAATCAGTAGTGCGACCGGAGCAAATGCGATAAAGAGACGCAGCAGCCACACGATGAATGGATGGGCGTCCTTCGATTCGAGGAAGTATCGGGCAACCACCGTGCCTTTTATCCATATCAGCGCCGCAACCAGCAGCGGCATCCACTGCGCGTGGCCATGCGAATGCCCGGCAACGAGGCTGAGGCCTGTGAGCGCGAGAAGGCCGGCCCATGCGTGCACGACAGAATGGTTTTTTGCGGCGGACGTCATCATGTTTCAGGCCAGTACGTAAAACAAGGGGAAAATGGCGAGCCAGATGATGTCGGTCGCGTGCCAGTAACTTGCAAGCGCTTCAAGGCCGTCATGCTCTTGCGCTGTGTATGCGTTCATCGACATCCTTGCAAGGACCCAGCCCATGCCCAGGATTCCCCAGCACGCATGCACCATGTGGTTGAACGTGAGGTAGTAGTAGACCGTGTAGAAAATGCCGGTCTTGCCGTCGATGCCGTGCGCGAGGTTCCAGTCGATTTCGAGCATTTTGACGACGGGATAGCCCAGTGCGGTCACGATCGCCGCCACCATCCAGCGCTTTGCGTGGCCCAGGTTTGCCTTCTTCATCGCGCCGACGGAACAGGCAATGAAGCAGCTGCTGGTGACCATGAGCACGGTGTTGATCGCGCCGGCAGTCGTCCAGATCTGCTCCGGGCCCTTCCTGAATGCTTCCGGGTAGTGGTAGCGCGCGAGAAAGTACACGATGAACATCAGCGCGAACTCGACGAACTCGCATGTAATGCCGACCCAGATCCCCTTGTTTCCAGGGATGCGTCCCGCGGTGCTCGCGCTGCCCGGCGGGGCGCATGCGGCTTCGGTCATCATCACGATCGATCTCCGCGGCGCCGGAATAGCGGGACCGGGTCGTCCACTGCACCCTGGTACCGGACGCTGTAATGCCCGAAGCTCTTGATCGCATCGTGGATGTCCTTGTCCGCGCGCACCGCGAACGCATCGAAGCCGCATCGGCGCATGTAGTTGAGCTGGTCGCGCAGCACGTCGCCGATGGCGCGAAGCTCGCCTCGCCAGCCGTATCTCGACCGCAGCAGCGTGGCGACGCTGTATCCCCTGCCGTCGCGGAACACGGGAAAGTCGACCGCGATCAGTTCCAGGCCGAGGAGGCGCGGCACCAGGGGCTCGAAATCATCGTCCGGCGAGATCCATACCGCGCGAACTTTCGCCGCCTCGTCGCCTTCCAGGGTTTGAAAGTGACTGAAGGGCAGGATGGCGCGCTCGATGCGCGTCACTTCGACGGCGTCTATCGTGCGGATGACGAACCGTTCGTCGGCGACGACCTGCGGGATACCGCCTTCCAGCTTGATGATGTACGACATGGACGCTCTCGGGCTAGGGGGTTTCGCAGTACACATTGCTCTTGAAAGGCTCGATGCCGACGCGCGCCACCGTATCGATGAAGGGCTCGCCCTCGATCCTGAGCCGGGCAAAGGTATCGACAACGCGCTCGATCACGCCCGGCATTTCTTCCGCGCGGAATGAGGGGCCGATCACCTTGCCCAGCGCCGAGTGATTGCCTTGCGCGCCGCCTATCGTGACCTGGTACCACTCCTCGCCGTCCTTGTCGACGCCCAGCACGCCGATATTGCCCATGTGGTGATGGCCGCAGGCGTTGATGCATCCGGAAATGTTGAGCGAGAGGTCGCCGAGGTCGTACAGGAAATCGAGGTCATCGAAGCGTTGCGCAATGGCTGCCGCCACCGGCAAGGACCTTGCATTGGCAAGCGAGCAGTAGTCGCCGCCGGGGCAGGAAATCATGTCGGTCAGCAGGCCGAGGTTGGCGGTGGCCAGGCCGGATTCGGCCGCTTGCTGCCAGAGATCATGCAGGTCCCGCTTGCGGATGTCGGGAAGGATGACGTTCTGCTCGTGCGCGATGCGGACCTCGCCGAATCCGTAGCGCTCCGACCACGCGGCGATCTTCTCCATCTGCGCGGCGGTGACATCGCCGGGCGGCACGGCGGCGCCCGGCTTGGTCGACAGCGTGACGGCGGCGTAGCCCGGCACCTTGTGCGCGCGTACGTTGCGCTTCACCCATCGAGCAAAGCGCTTGTCCTGCGCCATCTGCCTTTCGAGTTCCTGGTCATCGCCGTCCAGCGGCTGATAGCCGTCCTGTGTGAAGAAGCGGGCAACGCGCTCGTACTCCTGCACGGTCAGCGTTGCGGGGCCATCCTTGAGATGGGCCCATTCTTCATCGACTTCGGCGGCGAAGGCGTCTGCCCCGAGCGCCTTGACCAGGATCTTGATGCGGGCCTTGTACTTGTTGTCCCGGCGGCCATAGCGGTTATAGACGCGCAGGATGGCTTCCACATACGAGAGCAGATGCTGCCAGGGCAGATTGTCCCGGATCTGCGAGCTCAGGATGGGAGTGCGTCCCAGGCCGCCGCCGGCAAACACGCGCAGGACCTTCTCGCCCGCGTCGTTCTTGTACACGTAGATGCCGACGTCGTGCATGCGCACCGCCGCCCGGTCCTCGACGGAAGATGAAATCGCGATCTTGAATTTGCGGGGCAGGAAGGCAAACTCGGGATTCAGGGTCGACCACTGGCGCAGTATCTCCGCCAGCGGACGTGGATCGAGAAGCTCGTCTTTGGCCACGCCGGCGAATTGCTCGGTCGTGATATTCCGCACGCAATTGCCCGAGGTCTGGATCGCGTGCATCTGCACGCTGGCGAGATCGGCAAGGATATCCGGCGCCTCTTCCAGCTTGATCCAGTTGAACTGGATGTTCTGGCGCGTGGTGAAGTGGCCGTAGCCGCGGTCATAAGTGTGCGCGATGTGCGCGAGCATCCTGAGCTGCGCGGCCGACAGGACGCCATAAGGAATCGCCACCCGCAACATATACGCATGCTTCTGCATGTACAGCCCGTTTTGCAGGCGCAGCGGCAAGAATTCTTCTTCGGAAAGCTCGCCCGAAAGACGGCGTGCCACCTGGTCCCGGAACTCGGCCACCCGCTCGGCGACCAGCCTCGCGTCGTATTCATCGTATTGGTACATCTGTCCATCGGGCTGCACGCCCGCCCACCTTGTCCTGGCCCTGATTCTCTGGCTTTACGGGCGAGGAAAACAGATTCAGATTGCAGGAAATTTTGCATATCAGATCGCGTCCATGCGATGCCTGGGCAAGGCCAGGTCCGAGGGGGGGTTATAATTTAAACGTTAATGAGTATAATTCTCATTCACGAAATAGAAGAAAAAGGGAGGACACTGTCCCCGCCGGCGCATTCCTGGTCACGATGCGCGCCCGGCGGGAACGGTGTGCCTGTCCGCTATTCACCCCTGCCGTCCGCGGACGGCGCCTGTTCTTGCAAACGGAACTCACCATGACTGCACTGCACCGTCTCATCGCCGGATTCCTCCTCTGCCTGATGCCCATACTGCCCGCCCTCGCCGCCGATGCGGCGTCCACCGAGGACAAGGCGACACAGATCTGGCAGCTCCTCGATTACATGGCGGTGGATTACGCCGGCGCGGTTGCCGGCGGCAAGGTGATCAACGCGGATGAATACAAGGAAATGCAGGAGTTTTCCCAGACCGCGGAGCGCCTGCTGGGTGAACTGCCGGACCGGCCGGCGAAAAGCGCATTGGTGCAGAAGGCCGGGCATCTGAAGGCGGCGGTCGAAAACAAGGCCGGGGAAAGCGAAGTGGCGGGCCTGGCGAGAGACCTCGCATCGTCGCTGCTTGGCGCCTATCCGGTTCCCGTGGCGCCCAGGAAGGTGCCCGACCTGCAGCGCGGTTCCGCGCTCTATCAGGCGCAGTGCGCATCCTGCCACGGGGCCGAGGGCCGGGGCGACGGGCCGCTGGCAGCAAAGCTCGACCCGGCGCCGATCGCCTTCACGGACCGCGAACGGGCACGCGAGCGCAGCCTGTTCTCCCTGCACCAGAGCATCACCCGCGGGGTGGAAGGCACGTCGATGCCGTCGTTCGCGGCGCTTTCCGATGACGAGCGCTGGGCACTCGCATTCTTCATTTCGTCGATGGCCTTCAAGAAGGGTGAACTGGAGGCCGGCAAGGCGCTGTGGTCGTCCGACAAGACCATGCACGCGCTGGTCCCCAACCTCGATGCGCTGACACAGCTGTCGGAATCGGGATTGGAAAAGACGGCGGCCGGGAAGAATGCCGGCGCGCTGCTTGGTTACCTGCGCGCCCATCCCGATGCCGTCGTTGCCGCCCCCGGCGGCAGTCTTGCGCTTGCGAAGAACCGGCTGCAAGAGAGCCTGGCCGCGCTGGAGAAAGGCGATATCCCCTCCTCCACCCGCCTGGCCTTGTCTTCATACCTCGATGGCTTTGAACCGGTGGAACCGGCGCTCGCCATCAAGGACAAGGCGCTCCTGGCCCGCATCGAACAGCTGATGGGCAACTATCGGGCCTCAGTCTCCAAAGGCGATGCCGCCGGCGCACGCGCCATCGAGGCGCAATTGCAGGACGCGCTCGATTCCGCCCAGCAAAAACTGGAGGCGACGAACGACGACAAGTTCGGCGTCTTCATCGCGGCGCTCACGATCCTGCTGCGCGAAGGGCTGGAAGCGCTGCTGGTGGTGGTTGCGATGATCGCTTTCCTGAAGAAGGCGGCGCGGCGCGAAGTCCTCCCCTACGTCCACGCGGGCTGGATCACGGCCCTCGCATCGGGCGGACTGACCTGGTATGCGGCCACCTACCTGATCGAAGTCAGCGGCGCCAGCCGCGAACTGACCGAAGGCTTCTCCGCGATCTTTGCCGCGGTCGTGCTGCTTGCCGTCGGCATCTGGATGCACCAGAAGAGCCTTGCCGGGCGCTGGCAGGCGTACATCCGGGACAAGCTCTCGTCGGCATTGGGCAAGCGCTCCGCCTTCATGCTGTTCATCCTTTCGTTCGTCACGGTCTACCGTGAAGTCTTCGAGACGGTCCTGTTCTATGCCGCCCTGTGGAGCGAAGGAGCGGGATCTTATCTTCTCGCCGGGCTCGGGCTGGGCATCGTGATCCTCGCCGTCATCGCATTCGTCATGCTGCGCACCTCGGCGCGGCTGCCCATCGGCCAGTTCTTTGCGATCAGCTCCGCGCTCGTTGCCGTGCTGGCCGTGGTGTTGATGGGCAAGGGCGTGGCGGCACTGCAGGAGGCCGGCATGCTGGACGTCACGCCGCTGGACCTGCCTAGCGTCGACCTGCTCGGCATCTACCCGTCGATGCAGACCGTGCTCGCCCAGATCGTGGTGTTGCTGGTGGTGGCCGGCAGTATGTTCCTGAATGCTTACGGAAACCGGAAGATCAGGTAAAGCCCATTACCGTCGCCATGCAGAATGAGAATCGCTAACAAAATGCATGGCGCGGCTTGACCGTGCTCCTGTCGCATGCCACCCTTCGGGCTTGCATGAATTCAACAGGAGCCGCCATGAAAGGCGATACGGCAATCATTGACATCC
>NZ_DASRXF010000029.1:0-4444 GCF_035654295.1 Noviherbaspirillum sp.
CGCCACGCTCAATTCCTACCAGGCGGTCGACTTCGACGACCTGATCCGCCTGCCGGTCGAACTGTTCCGCAGCAAGGAAGAAGTGCGCGACCGCTGGCAGCGCAAGCTGCGCTACCTGCTGGTGGATGAATACCAGGACACGAACACATGCCAGTACGAACTGGTGAAGCTGCTAGTCACCGGCCTCGGCAAGAAGCCGATGTTTACCGCCGTGGGCGACGACGACCAGGCGATCTACGCCTGGCGCGGCGCGACCCTGGAAAACCTGCGCCAGCTGCAGGTGGACTTCCCCGACCTGAAGGTGATCAAGCTGGAGCAGAACTACCGTTCCAGCACGCGCATCCTGCAGGCGGCCAATTCGGTGATCTCGAACAACCCCAAGCTGTTCGAGAAGCAGCTCTGGTCGGAGCACGGCCTCGGCGACCCGGTGAAGGTACTTGCGATGCAGGACGACGAGCATGAAGCCGAACAGGTCGCGATCATGATCTCGGCGCACAAGTTCGAACGCCGCGCAAAGTTTTCCGACTACGCCATCCTCTATCGCGGCAACCACCAGGCGCGCATCATCGAGCAGTCGCTGCGCAAGGAGCGTATTCCGTACACGATCTCCGGCGGCCAGAGCTTTTTCGATCGCGCGGAAATCAAGGACATCGTTTCCTACCTGCGCCTCGTCGCCAACGGTGACGACGATCCCGCCTTCATCCGCGCCGTCACCACGCCCAAGCGCGGCGTCGGTCAAGCCACGCTGGAAGCGCTCGGCTCCTTCGCCGGGCAATGGCAGTGCTCGCTGTTCGAGGCGGTGTTCAAGGGCGGCATCGAAGCGAAACTGAACGACCGCCAGCTTGGCCCGCTGCGCGATTTCTGCAACTTCATCAACAATCTCGAAGCGCGCGCCTCCAAGCGCGGCGAAAGCGCCGCCGAGCTGCTCGACGAGATGATGAAGGAGATCAATTACGAGTTCTACCTGTACGACACCTTCGACGAGCGCCAGGCGCAAAGCAAATGGCAGAACGTGCTCGACTTCACCGGCTGGCTGAAGGAGAAGGGCACCGGCGGCCGCGACGGCACCGACGAAGAAAAGAGCCTGCTCGAACTGACGCAGATGGTCGCACTGATGACCATGCTCGAAGGGAAGGACGAGGAACCGGATGCAGTGCGCATGTCCACCCTGCATGCATCGAAGGGACTGGAATATCCGCACGTCTTCCTGGTCGGCGTGGAGGAGGGCATCCTGCCGCACAAGGGCGATCCCGACGCGCCCATCGAAACGCTCGCCGCGCGCATCGAGGAAGAACGGCGCCTGATGTATGTCGGCATCACCCGCGCGCAGCGCAGCCTGCACGTCACCTGGTGCAAGCGCCGCAAGCGCGCGCGAGAGAGCGTCAACTGCGAACCCTCGCGCTTCATCAAGGAGATGAAGCTGGACGAAGGCGATGCGGTGCCCAAGGAAGAAGAGAAGCTCACGCCGCAGGACAGGCTGGCCAACCTCAAGGCATTGCTGTCCAAACCGAGGGCAGCCTAGCCTCGCGTGTCATCGCCCTGTCACGGCCGCCACGCATAATTGCCTGACGGTCTAATCCCCAAGGTTTGACGTTTGCCCGCAGCCGCAAGGCGCGCGGGCTTTTTTCGTTTTCACGCCAAGGCGCATTGGCGCAAATGCGACACATGCACGTATGTCATCAAGCTGTCACGCGCACTTATCACAATGCATGGCGTTGCTCGTCTGCCAGGCATCGCATACCAATATGCGGAATCAGTCGTTCCGCACGCACGGACCCCGATGCCACAATGCAGCTCCAACAACAGCCGGCAAGAACATCGATCCTGCCGGGCATAACAATTCTTGGCTCACCTCTAGGAACCTCAACAATGAAAAAATCGCTTCTCGCCTTCGCCGTCCTGGCAGCCTTCGCCGGCACCGCCGCCGCCCAGACCAATGTCAGCATCTACGGTGTGGTCGACACCGGCATCACGCGTTTCGACAACGGCGCCACCACCACGACCCGCCTCGACAGCGGCATCCAGTCCGGCAGCCGCATCGGCTTCCGCGGCACCGAGGACCTGGGCGGCGGCTTGTCGGCGATCTTCACGCTGGAGAACGGCTTCAACGTCGATGACGGCACGCTCGGTCAGGGCAATCGTCTGTTCGGCCGCCAGGCATTCGTCGGCCTGTCCAGCACCAGCCTCGGCGCACTGAAGTTCGGCCGCCAGTACAACCCGATCCGTTCCGCCGTCGAAGGCGTGGACCCGTTCGGCCTCGGCCTGGCCGGCAATGCCGCCAACGTCTTCAACGTCTACGGCGACCGCACCGACAACACCATCAACTACTCGACCCCGAACTTCGGCGGCTTTACCGGCCAGCTCGCCTACAGCCTGGGCGAAATCGCGGGCAGCAACTCCATCGGCCGCAGCATCGGCCTGTCGGCCGGTTATGCCGCCGGCCCGCTGTCGGTGATCGTCGCCCACCACGACCAGAACCTGGTCGCTGCGGGCGCCGCCAACGGCGATTCCACCACCACCCTGCTCGGCGGCACCTTCGACTTCGGCGTCGCCAAGCTGCACGCCGCCTATGCGCGTAACAAGGGCGAGGGCGTCACCGGCGCGACCACCATCGACCGCGACGACGCCATGCTGGGCGTGAGCGCGCCGCTCGGCGCAGGCCGCATCCTCGCCTCCTGGATCCGCCGCAGCGACGACATCGGCGCCAACCGCGATGCCGACCAGATCGCACTGGGCTACACCTACGACCTGTCCAAGCGTACGAACTTCTACACCTCGTACGCCCGCACGCGCAACGAAGCCGCTGCCACGCTGAACGGCGCGTCCGCCGCAGGCCGCGACCCGTCCGTCTTCAACGTCGGCGTGCGCCACCGCTTCTGATCCTCGGAATCGGCAAATGGAAAGGCGCCCCGCGAGGCGCCTTTTTTATTGGCCCCGGCAGTCATGCAAAAAACCAACATCCGGACTGCTGCAAGTCAAACGGAGGAGTGCCGTTCCTGCACGCGAAACCAAGCGGCCGTACAATCGTCTTACCATTAGACGCATTCGGAGAGGCCGCCATGCTGATCGAATCCGCAGTCACCGCAGAACTGAAAGCCAGGGACTCGCTGCTGACCGGCGCGCGCAACTGGCTGGGCCGGCTGTTCCGCAAGCAGGAAGCGCCGGACGGCAGGCGGCACCTGTCCCCGGGCGAGCTGAAGAACCTGCGCCAGCGCTTCGCGGAATGCGCCGCCGAGCGCGGCGGTGTGGTCTCGGCGCGGCAGCGGGCGGCGGAAATCGGACAGATCTATTCCAGCCTCAACGACGACGGCCGCCGTGATTTCCTGCGCCTGCTGGCCCTCGAATTCGGGCCGCTGCGCGAAACCGTCGAAGCGGCGCTGCGCACCTGGACCAGCGCCGCCGACACCGACCGCAGGGGAAGCGCCGAAGTCGCGCTGCGCGAAGCCCTGCGCTCCCCGCGTTCCAAGATCCTCACGCAATTCAATGCGATTCCCAACGGCGTCATATTCCTCGTGGAAATGCGTGACGACATGCTGCGCTACCTCGCCGATGCGCCCGAACTCGGCGTGATCGAAAGCGAGCTGCATGCACTGCTCAGCGCCTGGTTCGATGTCGATTTCCTGCAGCTGCAGCGCATCAGCTGGAACTCCTCCGCGGCGCTGCTCGAAAAGCTGATCAAGTACGAAGCGGTGCACCAGATCCGCTCCTGGAACGACCTGCGCAACCGGCTCGATTCCGACCGCCGCTGCTATGGCCTGTTCCATCCCCGCATGCCGGACGAGCCGCTGATCTTCGTCGAGGTCGCGCTGACCGATACGCTGTCAAACAACATCCAGGTGCTGCTCGACGAATCCCTGCCGCCGCTGGAGCCGGGGCGGGCGAACACCGCGATCTTCTATTCGATCTCGAACACCCAGCCCGGCCTGCGCGGCCTGAGCTTCGGCAATTTCCTGATCAAGCGCGTGGTCGACGACCTGTCGCGCGATTTCCCGCAGTTGAAGACCTTCTCGACGCTGTCGCCGATTCCCGGTTTCCTGGGCTGGATGAAGAAGCAGGAACACTTGCTCGCGCGCGTGCGCGAAGCGCATGTGCCCGGCAACAACGAACTGCGCGCGAAGTGGCAGGCGGATGTGGCCGAGTGCCTCGCGTCGGGCGAATGGCATGCAGACGCGGCACTTGCCGCGGCGATCCAGCCCGTTCTGCAGGAAGCCTGCGCACGCTATCTCGTGCAGGAAAAATCGGATGCCCTGCCGCGCGATCCGGTGGCCCGCTTCCACCTCGTGAACGGCGCGCGCGTGGAGCGCCTGAACTGGCTGGCGGATACCTCCGACAAGGGCTGGAAGCAGTCGGCGGGGATGATGGTCAACTACCTGTATCGCAAGCCGGACCTCGAAGGGAACCACGAGCGGCTGATGTTGAAGGGGGAGGTGGCGATGTCGCGGGC
>NZ_DASRXF010000030.1:0-7394 GCF_035654295.1 Noviherbaspirillum sp.
ACCAGCACGGTGAAGGCAACGGCAAGGATGCGTACCGGCGTGCTGCCCCAAGGGCCCGAGTAGCGTGCCGCAAGGAAATCCGGGATCGTGTAGTGGCCGAATTTGTTGAGATACGGCGCAACGAGCAGCGCCACCAGGCAGTAGCCGCCGGTCCATCCCAGAATGTAGGCGAGGCCGTCGAAGCCGAGGACATAAAGGCCGCCGGCCAGGCTGATGAAGCTGGCGGCCGACATCCAGTCCGCCGCTGTCGCCATGCCGTTGAAGAGGGCGGGCACGCGCCGGCCGGCAACGTAGTACTCCGACACGTCGGAGGTGCGGCTGATGACGCCGATGCCGGCGTACACCACGATGCTCGAAAAGATGAACAGATAGCCGATCCAGGCGCGGGGGAAGCCTTCCTTTTCAAGGATCGAAAGCACCAGCAGGAAGATGACGCAGCCGACCGTGTACCAGCCGTAGTACCGCAGCAGCCGGCGGAAAAAGGCGTCATTGCGCATCGGCAGTCTCTTTCCGCAACAGCCGGTCCAGGCGGCGCGTGTACAACACATAGGCGGCCACGATCGCCAGGTACAGCAGCGTCAGCCCCTGTGCCGCCATGTAAAAGGAAAACGGCCAGCCGAACACCGTGAACGCGGTCAGCTCCCGGGCAAAGTAGATGATGCCGAAGGTGGAACTGAACCACAGCGCTACCAGCGTGAAGGTGAACTGCCGGACCTTGCTCCAGTACAGGTCCCGGTTGTGCTTATTCTTGTTTTCCATCACCCGATATCCTCGATGAAATCGGGGCGCTGTTCCATGCGCAGCGTCACACGGAACAGGCAGCCCGGGAATTTGGGGTCGTGGCTGTGCGGATTGTTGAAGATATCCACGATCGCGCCATGCTGCTGCGCGATCTCGCGCACGATGGACAGCCCCAGGCCGCTGCCTTCGACGTTGCTGCCGAGGATGCGGTAGAAGCGTTCGAAAACATGCGAACGCTCGGCCGGGGGAATGCCCGGCCCGGTGTCCTCGACTTCCAGGATCGCCTGCTCCTCGACTGCGTTGGCGCGCACACGCACCGTGACGCTGCCGCCGGCCGGCGTGTAGCGGAGCGCGTTGTCGATCAGGTTGCTCAACAATTCGCGCAGCATCACCGGGTTGCCCTGCACCATGATCGGATGGCCGGGTTGTTCGAAACCGAGGTCGATGCGTTGCGTAAAGGAGTTCTGCACCCAATCCTGCACCACGTTCCGGGCAAGCTCGCACAGTTCGAGCGGCACGAGCGGTTTGGTTGCCGGCGTCTGGTTCTCGGCGCGCGCCAGCGCAAGCAGCTGGTTGACCAGGCGTGTCGCCGATTCCGAGCTTTTCGACAGCTGCTCGAGCGAGCGGTGCATTTCCTCCAGGTTGGTTTCGCGCAGCGCCAATTCCGATTGCATGCGCATACCGGCCAGCGGCGTCTTCATCTGGTGGGCGGCGTCGGCGATGAAGCGCTTTTGCATCTCGATGCTTTGCGAGAGCCGCCCGAGCATGTCGTTGAAGGAGCGCACCAGCGGCGAGATCTCCTCGGGCACCTGGCCGGATTCGATCGGGCTGAGATCATCGGGCCGACGGGCGCGGATGCGCTGCTGCAGTTCGGCCAAGGGCGACAGGCCGCGCGACAGCGCGAACCAGACCAGGGCAAGCGCGACGGGCAGGATGATGAACTGGGGCAGGATCACGCCCTTGATGATTTCGTTGGCGAGCTGGCCGCGCTTGTCCAGCGTCTCGGCAACCTGTACCAGGACGGCCGGCCCCCGTTCGGGTTCGCGCGCGTTGCGGCGCGGACGGATCTCGGTGTACACGTAGGCGACGCGGACTTCATTGCCGCGCATCGTGTCGTTGCGGAAGCGCACCGAGCCTGACGGCTGCTGGATCTCTTCCTCGGCCGGCGGGGGCGGCAGGTCTGCATCGCCTTCGATGAACTCGCCTTTCGGACCGATGACCTGGAAATAGATGTTGTCCACGTCGTCGGCGCGCAGAATGTCGCGCGCCGAACTGGAAAGCTGCGCGGCCACCTTGCCGTTGACTTCACGTACCTGCTGCGTCAGCACGATCACACGGTCGTCCAGCGCGCGGTCGAAGGGATGGTTGGCGATCGATTTCGCGACCAGGTAGGTAATCGCGATACTCATCGGCCACAGCAGGAGCAGGGGGACCAGCATCCAGTCGAGGATCTCGCCGAACAGCGAGCGCTGGATGCGTTCCTCCGGCTGGGCGGCGACAAAATCGCCGGCCTGGCCGCGAGGGGAGGAATCCGCCGAGGCGGAAACGGCCGCTTCCGGACCTTGGGCGTCGCTCATGGAAAAATATCAGCCAGGGGTCGGTGCGCTGTGGGCACTCGCGGAAGGATCGGAAAATTTCTCGAGGCAGTAGCCGAGGCCGCGCACCGTGGCGATCCGCACACCGCCCACCTCGATCTTCTTGCGCAGCCGGTGGACATAGACTTCGATCGCGTTGTTGCTGACCTCTTCGCCCCACTCGCACAAATGGTCGACCAGCTGCTCCTTAGACACCAGGCGGCCGGTGCGCTGCAGGAGCACTTCCAGCAGGCCCAGCTCGCGTGCCGACAGGTCGAGCATCTGGTCGTTCATGTAGGCGATCCGGCCGACCTGATCGTAGGACAGGGGTCCGTGCTTGATCACGGTCGGGCCGCCGCCGGCGCCGCGCCGGGTCAGCGCGCGTACCCGCGCCTCCAGTTCGGACAGCGCGAACGGCTTGGCCATGAAGTCGTCGGCCCCCAGGTCCAGCCCCTTGACGCGCTGCTCGATGGAGTCGCCGGCTGTCAGGATCAGCACCGGCAGGCGGGAATTGCGGGCGCGCAGGCGCCGCAAGACTTCCAGGCCGGGCATTTTCGGCAGGCCCAGGTCGAGGATGAGAAGGTCGAAATCCTGCGTCGACAGTGCCGAGTCCGCCTCCAGGCCGTTCTTGACGCAGTCGGTCGCATAGCCGGACTGGCGCAGCGAGCGCGTCAGTCCATCGGCCAGTACACTGTCGTCTTCAGCGAGCAAAATACGCATGGTTGGCACTCTGCAATCAGAAGGAAAGTAGTCTATTGCTTTTCGGTAATAGCGGCAAGGCAAAGCAGGCCGGCTCAAAAAACCGCTTCCTTCCTCATCCTAATCAAGTTTTTTCGATATTTGAAATTCCCGCTTGCACCCGCCACTGTTTTTTTATACAGTATGGCCTGTGACGTTAATCGCGGCGCGCCAGCCAATAGTTGGGATAGTTGGGATGGCGGGCTAGTTAATACCTAACCGTCGAAAGAATACAGTTATGGACGACAAGAAATCTGCGCAAAACCCGGAAAAGGCAAAAGCACTGGCTGCCGCGTTGGCGCAAATCGAGAAGCAGTTTGGCAAGGGTTCCGTGATGCGCATGGCCGACGGTGCCGTTGCGGAAGAAGTGCAAGTCGTGTCGACCGGCTCGCTTGGCCTGGACATCGCGCTGGGCGTCGGCGGCCTGCCGCGCGGCCGCGTCGTCGAAATCTACGGTCCGGAATCGTCCGGCAAGACCACGCTGACCCTGCAAGCGATTGCTGAAATGCAAAAGCTGGGCGGCACCTGCGCCTTCATTGATGCGGAACACGCGCTGGACGTGGTGTATGCCCAGAAGCTGGGCGTGAACCTGTCGGAGTTGCTGATTTCGCAACCGGACACCGGTGAACAGGCGCTCGAGATTTGCGACGCCCTGGTGCGTTCGGGCAGCGTCGATCTCGTGGTAGTCGACTCCGTGGCGGCATTGACCCCGCGCGCTGAAATCGAAGGCGACATGGGCGATTCGCTCCCCGGCCTGCAAGCCCGCCTGATGTCGCAGGCACTGCGCAAGCTCACCGGCAGCATCAACCGCACCAATACGCTGGTCATCTTCATCAACCAGATCCGCATGAAGATCGGCGTCATGTTCGGCAATCCCGAAACCACGACCGGCGGCAACGCGCTGAAGTTCTACGCCTCCGTGCGCCTGGACATCCGCCGTACCGGCTCCATCAAATCCGGCGACGAAGTGATCGGCAACGAAACCAAGGTCAAGGTCGTCAAGAACAAGGTGGCCCCGCCGTTCAAGGAAGCGCATTTCGACATCCTGTACGGGGAAGGCACCTCGCGCGAGGGTGAAATCCTCGACCTCGGAGCCGAGGCCAAGATTGTTGAAAAGTCCGGTGCCTGGTACAGCTACAACGGCGAACGCGTCGGCCAGGGCAAGGACAACGCTCGCAACTACCTGAAAGAGCATCCGGAACTGGCCCGCGAGATCGAGAACAAGGTCCGCGCGGCGCTGGGCGTGCCGGAACTGCCACCCCTGGTTGCAGCGGAAGAGTAATTGAGCAAGACGCCGCCTCACCGGCGTCTTTCCATCCTGAATACTTCACGTGAGGGAGCCCGCGCTGCAGGACCACCATGGCAAAATTGCAAATGAGTCTGAAGGCGCGGGCTCTGAAGTATCTGTCTGCCCGCGAACACAGCCGGCTTGAGCTGGGACGCAAGCTGGCACGCTACGCCCAAGAGGGCGACGATATCGAGGGCCTGCTCGACGCTCTTGAAGCAGCGAAATTCCTTTCCCAATCCCGCTTTTCCGAATCCCTGGTCAACCGCCGCGCCGCGCGCTTCGGCAACAGCAGGATCCTGTCCGAACTGCAGTCGCACGGCATCGACGGCGAGGAAATCCAAGACCTCAAGTCCAGCCTCCTGGACGACGAAGCCGCACGTGCCAGGGAGGTATGGCGCAAGAAGTTCGGTGCCCCGCCGGAAGATGCCGCGGAGCGTGCAAAACAAATCCGATTTCTCCAGCAGCGCGGTTTCTCTCCCTCGTCAATCCGCAGTGCAATGCGCGCGACGGATAGCGACGATTAAACGCACCTGCAAACGGACTTGCGGACAAACGTTCGCATTTTTCCCGCGTCAAACACGCACAGCAGGCTGTCATTCGCCTATCAGTGGCAAAAATGTCACGATGGTTTTAGCCTTATGCCTGTGCTAAACTTTCCAGGTTTTTTGCAGCGCCGCATGAGCGGCTGTTGTCGTAGAAGCTGCGACAACGACACGCAAATGCGGCATCTCTTTAGGCCGCTTCACCGGCATTGGTCCTTATGCCCCTATCTCCGCCGTCATCCCGCCGCGCGTTAAAGCACACCCGCGCAATCCAGGTCGAAGCGTTCGCACGCGAAGACGGCTTGTGGGACATCGACGCGCATATAACCGATACCAAGACCCGTGATACCAAGCTCGCCTCCGGCGTCAGGCCGGCGGGACAACCGGTACACGACCTCTGGCTCCGCATCACCGTCGACACGGCGCTGAACGTGGTCGACGCGGAAGCCGTCTCCGACGCCGTCCCCTATCCGAACTATTGCGACACCATCGGCCCGGCCTACAAGAAGCTGATCGGCCTGAACCTGCTCAAGGGATTCCGCGACGGCGTCAAGCAACGCCTTTCGGGCATCAACGGCTGTACCCACCTTACCGAACTGGCCGCGGTCCTGCCGACGGCGACCATCCAGGCTTTTGCCGGCGACGTGCTGGATACGCGCGATGGCGCGGGCAACGACGACCAGAGCCAGAAACCGTTTCAACTCGACCGCTGCCATGCCTTGCGTACGGACGGCGAGGCGGTCGCCAAGTTTTATCCGCGCTGGGCGGTCAAGCCGTTGGCAGTCTCCGAAACCAGTTAATTTTTAACAGTTTGTTTTTTTCAATAAGCGTCTGAAGGGAAGCTCGCATGAAAATCCATGAGTATCAGGGCAAAGAAATCCTCCGCAAGTTCGGAGTGACGGTTCCGCGCGGTATCCCGTGCTTTTCCGTTGATGAAGCGGTCAAGGCGGCCGAGACTCTTGGAGGCCCGGTCTGGGTCGTCAAGGCTCAGATCCACGCCGGCGGTCGCGGCAAGGGCGGCGGTGTGAAGGTCGCCAAGTCGCTCGACCAGGTCAAGGAATACGCGCACGCCATCATGGGCATGCAACTGGTCACGCACCAGACCGGTCCGGAAGGCCAGAAGGTCAACCGCCTGCTGATCGAAGAAGGCGCGGACATCAAGAAGGAACTGTATGTCTCGATGGTCACCGACCGCCTGAGCCAGCGCGTGGTGCTGATGGCCTCCAGCGAAGGCGGCATGGACATCGAAGAAGTCGCCGAAAAGCATCCCGAACTGATCCACAAGGTCGAGATCGACCCGGCAACCGGCCTGACCGACGCTGACGCAGACACCATCGCATCCAAGATCGGCGTTCCGGCCGGCTCGATTGCCGACGCACGCAAGCAGTTGCAAGGCCTGTACAAGGCATACTGGGAAACCGATGCATCGCTGGCCGAAATCAACCCCCTGATCCTGACCGGCGACGGCAAGGTGATTGCGCTGGATGCCAAGTTCAACTTCGACTCCAACGCACTGTTCCGTCACCCGGAAATCGTCGCCATGCGCGACCTGGACGAAGAAGATCCGGCTGAGATCGAAGCCTCCAAGTTCGACCTCGCCTACATCTCCCTCGACGGCAACATCGGCTGCCTGGTGAACGGTGCCGGCTTGGCCATGGCGACCATGGACACCATCAAGCTGTTCGGCGGCGAGCCGGCCAACTTCCTCGACGTCGGCGGCGGCGCCACGACCGAGAAAGTGACCGAAGCCTTCAAGCTCATGCTGAAGAACCCGAACCTCAAAGCGATCCTGGTCAACATCTTCGGCGGCATCATGCGCTGCGACGTCATCGCCGAAGGCGTGATCGCCGCATCCAAGGCAGTGTCGCTGGGCGTGCCGCTGGTCGTTCGCATGAAGGGCACCAACGAAGACCTCGGCAAGAAGATGCTGGCCGACTCCGGCCTGCCGATCATCTCCGCAGACACGATGGAAGAAGCAGCGCAGAAGGTCGTCGCTGCCGCCGGTAAATAATCGCTAAGGGAATACAAATGTCGATTCTGATCAATAAAGACACCAAAGTCATCACGCAAGGCATCACCGGCAAGACCGGCCAGTTCCACACCCGCATGTGCCGCGACTACGCCAATGGCAAGAACTGCTTCGTCGCCGGCGTGAACCCGAAGAAGGCGGGCGAGGACTTCGAAGGCATTCCGATTTTCGCCAACGTCAAGGAAGCCAAGGAAAAGACCGGCGCGACCGTTTCCGTGATCTACGTGCCGCCGGCAGGCGCAGCCGCTGCGATCTGGGAAGCCGTGGAAGCCGAACTCGACCTGGCCATCTGCATCACCGAAGGCATTCCCGTGCGTGACATGCTGGAAGTGAAGGACAAGATGAAGAAGGCCGGCAGCAAGACCCTGCTGCTCGGACCGAACTGCCCGGGCCTGATCACGCCGGACGAAATCAAGATCGGCATCATGCCGGGCCACATCCACAAGAAGGGCCGCATCGGCGTCGTGTCGCGTTCCGGCACG
>NZ_DASRXF010000031.1:0-11574 GCF_035654295.1 Noviherbaspirillum sp.
AGCAACATCAGTACGCATTTGAGTGGTAATTGCCATGTAAAAACTCCCAAAAAGGAAAAGTTAAGATCCCAGCGAAGCCAGCTTTTATTGAAGTTCAGCCAGTTGCTGTTGCGTATGGTATTGAGTCGGGTAAAGAATAAATGTGATGGTCATCACACCCATCCTTTTTTTGACCAAAAACAACACGCATCGGAACGTTGGTGCTTGTACAACGCACGCGATTCTAACCCGGCAATGTTGTCATAGTCCAACGAAAATGGCTTTCTGGAACGGGTTTTGTGGAGTTTTTGGCGATAAATGCAAGTTTTTTATTCTTATCTCGCGCATTTTTCCCGGTTCTTTATAGGAATTAAATATAAAGAATCACGCTGAAGTCGGGAACTTGGTGTTTTAGCTACGTCGCTTTTTGGTGACAGACGGAGTTTTTGCTTTTCCCTGCCCCACCTGTTTGTTGTTTGCTGTGCACTTGGCCTGTGGTTTTGCTTACGGCTTGTACGACGCTGGATTCCGGCTTTCGCCGGAATGATGCCTTTATCTTGCAAGGTTGGAGCGGGGGCGCTTTCCTTCGTGGGGGATTTGCGTTTGCAAATTTTTTAGGCCCGAGCCGGGCTCGTTGTTTGGGCTTGCCGACCGGTGTGTTGCTGACTAGAAACGATAGCGGAAGCCCACGGTCAGGCTTCTTCCACTCTGCCGGAACAGCGCAAGGTTGGATTTGAAGCGGTTGTCTTCGGCGAGGAGCTGGAGGTCGACTTCCGTTGTCACCGGGGCAAGTACGCTGAGGCGGAGGGTCTGGCGGTCTAGGCGCCGCGGGGCGTTCTGTTCGAGGAGCGGGCTGTAGCCTTCGTCGTCGCGGGCCTGGGCCAGGGTGAGGCTGAGGTCGGCGCGGGCGCCCCATGCGACGGGCATGCCCAACTGGGCGATCAGTTCGTTGTGCTGGGTGTAGCCGCCGGCACGCGGGCCGGTTGGGTCGTCGAATCCTAAGCGGCCGATCAGGATGGATTGGACGGGGATCTGTGCCAGTTTCCAGTCGCAGGCGATGCCGGCCTGCCCCCATAGCACGTTGGCGTCGAGGGTTTTCAGTGCGGTGTAGCGGCGCCACTCGAACTCGGCGCTTGCGCCGAGGCGGCAGCCTTCGACGGGGCGCTCGACCTGCACGACGGCGCGCAGGTTGTTCATCAGGGAACTGCCGCCCAGCCAGAGGCGTTCGAGGTGGAGCCAGGCGCTGGCGTCGCCGAGCAGCGTTGAGCGGTGCAGGCCGGCGCTGAGGTTGGCGCCAACGGTGGAGAAGTTCTTTTCATGCACGTATTCGCGCGTGCGCACACCCATCGATACTTCGGCGATGTTGTCTCCCAGGCGTTCGCGGTAGCGGGTGCCGATGCCGAGATGCGTGAACTGGTCGGTGCGGGCCTGCAGAGACGGGTCGAGGATGAGGTTGATGCGGTCGGCGCCGAAGGTGAGCGGGATAGCGCTTGTCTGCAGGCCGCTGTTGGCGTTGGTGTCGACGCCGACCATGACGTCTGCGTACGATTGCCACGGCGATTCGTCCACCCGCGCCGCCATGCGCGCGCGATAGCGGGAGATCACGACCCGCACGACGGGCGGCGGGTTGAACGTGGATTCCACGTAGTCGAAATAGGCGGTGGCGCCGGTGGTGTTGCCGGATTCTGCGGAGGCGATTGCGAGGTCGAGCCAGGCGCCGGCGTTCTCGGGTTGCATCAGGACGACGCGCTCGAAGGCGGTGACGGCGGTGGCGTGGTCGCCGATCTTGAGGGCGAGGATGCCGAGCAGGTTGAAGTAGGCAGGGTCGTCGCCGTGTGCGGATTGCACGGCCTGCAGGGCAGCCAGGGCGTCGAGGTAGCGGCCTTTTTCGACGTGGGCGCGGACCTCGGGGTATGCGGCCAGATCGGACGGGGCGATGCCGGTTACGGAGGTGGGCGGCTCGGGCTGCGCTTGGGACGGTGCGGCGGCGGCTAGGAATGCGGCGGTGATTAAGGTGCGCAGTGCCGTTCGTAGGGTGGGTAGAGCGGAGCGAAACCCACCGTGCGCTCCAGTTACGTGGGCTTGGTGGGTTTCGCTGCGCTCTACCCACCCTACGGGGAGTGCGGTTGGTTCTTGGGGGGCGTGCGGGATTGCCGGTGTGCTTTTCTCTTCGCCCATCGCTGTACGTAGGGCGGGTAGAGCGAAGCGAAACCCGCCATGCGCTCCAGATACGCCTGCTTGACGGGTTTCGCTGCGCTCTACCCACCCTGCTCCATTTTCTCCGGACGCACCTGTCCTTGCCGGTGTGCGTTTCAACGGTGGATAGGATTTTTCGCTCATCAGTTGGGGCAGTAAAGCGTGACCTGTTGCTGGCGTCCGCGGATCTGGACGGCGCCGAGGGCGCGGAGCTTGTCCGTGCCCAGCGCTTCGGCGCAGGTGTGGCCGATCAGGATTTGTTCGTTGTAGGTGGTAGTCAATCCTTCCAGCCGGCTGGCAAGGATAACCGGTTCGCCGAGCGCCGTGAAGGTGCGGCGGTGGGCGGAGCCGAAATTGCCGACGAGGGCGAGGCCGGTTTCGAGACCGATGCCGACCTGTATCGGGCGCAGGCCGAGCTCTTCGCAGAAGGGCCCGAGCGCGGCCGTGCGGCGCTGGATGTCCTGGGCGGCGGCGAGGGCGTGTGCGGCGTGGTCGGGGTCGTCGTCAGGGGCGTTCCAGAAGGCCATGACGGCGTCGCCGATGAATTTGTCGATGGTGCCGTGGTGGCTGACGACGGCTTCGGCCATTTCGGTGAAGACGCGCTGCATGAGGCGGGCAACGACTTCGGGCGTGCTGTTTTCACTGAGGCCGGCGAAGCCGTGGATGTCGGCGAAAAGGACGGTGATTTCGCGGCGCGAGGCGTCGACGGCGGTGGTGAGCTGGCCGAAGGCGGTGAGCCGGTCGGCTACGGGACGCGGCAGGTAGGCGGACAGGAGCGCGATGACGCCGGCGCGGTCGCGCCCGGCGCGGTAGAGCTCGACGGACAGGATCAGGAGCACGGCGAACGGCGGGAATACCAGCAGCGGCGACAGCGGCAGCAGGAGGCCGAAGGATTTCAGCGCAACCATCGCGATCACGGCGCCGCTACCCCAACTGAACAGGAGCCATGCGGGGAATACGGCTGCGCGGTGGAGCGGCTTGTCGTAGCGGCCGAGCAGCACGGCGAGTAGCACGGCAAACGGGATCATCAGGCTGCCGACGATGGCAGTGCCCCAGTAGGGCACGTAGGCGAAGTCGTCGTCGAGCAAGGCGGACAGGATTTCGGCGTGCGGTTCGAGGCCGGCAGCAATCGGCCCGAGCGGCGTGGCGATGACGTCCGACAGGCCGAGCGCGGTGGCGCCCATGAGGACGACGACGCCCTTGAGCACGGACGGGTCGGGCTTGTGCTTGAGGACGTCGGCGGCGGAGACGGAGGTCCAGTCGTCGCGGGCATGGCGGTAGGGAACGACGAGGGTGCCGTCGCCGCCGAGCGGCAGGGTGACGAGGGTGGCGCCGTCGTCGGTCTGCATGGCGAGTTCCCAGGCGGGGGCGAGCGGGCCTTTTCCGGCAGTGAGATTGAGGCGCGGGCTGTCGATCATGCCGGCGAAGGTGGCCACGGCCAGGCTGGGGCGGCAGTCGGCGCCGGCGGCGCAGACCACCGGCGGCAGTCGCCGCACCGCGCCGTCGGAATCGAAGATGGGCGTGATGTGGCCGACGCGGCTGGGCTGCAGGCCGGGGTGGTTGGTGACGACCGGCACGCCGTAGAGCTTGGGGGCTCCGGCGTCGATGCGGATCGGCATGTTGGGCGGCAGGACGAAGTTCAGTGCCGAGAGGTTGCGCTGGTCGAGGTCGAACACGACGGCGCCGGTGACTTCGGGGCGGCGCAGCTGCGCGGCGAGCACGTCGTCGTTGGCGCGCTGCTCGGGGAATACCATGTCGACCGCGATGGCGGCGACGCCGTAGTCATCGATGAGGGTCTTAAGCAGGCGGGCCAGCGTGTCGCGCGGCCAGGGCCAGGCGCCAAGCTCGGCAAGGCTGCGCTCGTCGACATCGACGATCACGAGGCGGGATTCGGGGCGCGGCTCGATCGCGAAGCGCACGCGCCAGTCGCTCAGCGCCTGATCGACGCGGGTGAACAGGCCGGGAAAAACGGAAGGAGCGATCAGGGCCGCGCAGAGCGAGACGCCGAGCAAGAAGTACCGCAGCATCTGCCGGGGGAAACGGATTCGGCGGATATCAGCGGTACCAGCGTGTCGCGCCCACTACGCTCAGGCCGTTGGAGACATCGCGCTGGAAGACGTAGGCCGCCTGGCTGGCGTCGTTGGACAACACGCCTTGCAGACGGGTGCCGTTGCTATTGGCGTCGGCACGCAGTTCGCCTTGCCAGGTCACCTGCCCGGACGACTGGACTGCAACCGGCGCGTGGCCGTTGCTGTTGACGGTGAGCGAGGTGTCGAAGCGCTTGGCGCCGAAGTCGATGGTCAGGCTCGGGTTGCTGACCTGGGCTGCGGTCAGGGTCTTGCCTTCCATCATGTAGGCTTCCGAATCGCCGAGCTTGAACTTGGCGATGCCGCTGTGCGGTACGAGGATGTTGCCGGATTCGCGCACGATACCGAACACGTCGTTGCCGACCGCCAGTTCGCGGCCGGGTGCGAGCGCGGCGACGAAGCTGCTGCCTTCCTGGCCGGGCTGGATGAAACTGGACCAGCGGCCCCACCAGAACTTTTGAGCGGGCGGCGGCGGAGCGGTGACGACGTCCTGGCCACCGCCGTTGCCATTGCCGCCACCGTTACCGGCGGCTGCATCGACCTTGGTCTTGATGCTGTCGACGGCCGCTTCGCGGATCGGGTCGCGCGAATCGAGCGCCGGGTTGGACTTGGACTGCTTGTCGGCCACCGGGCGCGGCTCTTCGGGACGCGGCGGGGCGAGCAGGTTCGGCGATTCGAGCGCTTTTTCGGCGGGCACGAGCAGCGGCGCTTCGTTGCGGTTGCGCAGTTCGAGGTAGGCGTCGCGCATTGCAGCGGTCAGCACGCGGCTGGCGGCGGATTTGCAGGGGCCGAGCGCGCCGGCGAGGCAGTCGGCGGCCAGCGGAGCCATGACGACCGCACCGCTTTGCACGGTGACGCGGGTGACGTTGTCGGCCGCCTGGACGACGAAGTCGGTGCCGCGGATGCCGATGGCGGCCAGCGGGGTGTTCAGGCGGTAGTTTTCCTTGGAGGCTTCGCCGGCGCGGCCGGTGATGCTGCGAGCGACGCCCTTTTCGAGCACGAACTTGATACGGTTGTTGGCCGGATTGGCGGCGTCGTACTTGTAGTCTTCTATGCGCAGGCGGGATTGCGGGCGGATGCTGACGAAGGCGCCGTCCACCATGCGCAGGTGAATGTGGCCGGTGGAACCGGTCTGCAGCGTCTGGCCGGCGTTGATGTTGTCACCGCGGGCGACATTGCGCGGCTTGCCGTCGTCGCCGATCACGCTGGCGTCGCCGATGACGAAGGATACGGAGCCGGCGATATCGGCGGCGAGCGCGCAGGCGGACCACACTGTCAAGCAGACCAGTACGGCGAGTTTCTTCCAGCTAGTCCAAACGACCGGTTGCATCTTGTCCCTCTTTTACACGCCTAAAACGCTGATATTTGGGGAAAAAGTATAACAGTTTGGGTTGCTGAGGGGCATATTTGTCAGCCAGGCGTTGTATTAAGAGTCGGTAAACTTGTGAAAACGCAAACTTACGGTTGTGCAGCTGGAAAAAATTCCTACGCGCAAACGAGTGTCTTGAGCAATAATTGAGGATCGACAAGTTGCCCAACTGCTTGAAGTTATTGGATTTTTATCGTTTCGTCCGGCCCGTGCCGGTGCTGTCTCAGATCTGAAGCTAGATGCCCATCCCGCTTGAAACTGCCGCCAACATTCCGCTGTTCAAAGGTCTTGACCCGGAAACGCTGAAGACCGTTGCCGGGCTGATGAGCAGCCGCACCTACCTCAGCCACGACATCGTCCTGCGCAAGGGCGACTCGGGCGACGGCCTGGCCTTCCTGCTCCAGGGCAAGCTGCAGGTGGTGGACGTGACCGAGGACGGCCGCGAAATCGGCATCCATTTCATTTCGCCGGGCGCCTACTTCGGCGAGCTGTCGGTGATCGACGGCCAGCCGCGGTCGGCGTCGGTGGTCTCGGTGAAGACTTCCGAAGTGGCCTTCCTGCCTGCCGCGCAGGCGCGCGCGCTGATTTTCAACCGCCCGCTGATCGCGGAGCGCTTCCTGACCCATTTCGCGCAGATCGTGCGCGCGTCTTCGCGCCAGCGCACCTTGCTGAGCATTCCGAATGCTTTCCAACGCGTGTTCGCGCAGCTGCAACAGTTTGTGCGCGACACCAACGAAGGCCGGCAGGTGATCGAAGGCCTGCCCAAGCAGCACGAGATTGCGATCATGGTGAATACCAGCCGGGAAACCGTATCGCGCGCGCTGCATACGCTGATGAAGATGAACATCGTCGAGAAGAAGGGCGCGATCCTGATCGTTCATCGTCCGGACCAGCTCAAGAATGCAGCGAATGTCGGGCTGGATGAATTACCGCAGGCGAATGCCGCGGCGAAGAAGCCGGTCAAGGCCGAGAAGCCGGAAAAATCGGAGAAGGTGGCGTAGCGCCGTTTTGGTGGGCTTTACCACGCTACGTTCCTTTGTGCGCTGGTGGGTTTCGCTGCGCTCTACCCACCCCACGATTCTTTATAGAGGACGGTAGGGTGGATAGAGCAAAGCGAAACCCACCAGCGCACAAAGAAACGTAGCGTGGGTAGAGCGAAGCGAAACCCGCCATAGCGCACAAAGGAAACCCACCACACCGCCCATCTGGCAAGAAGCCCCCGAGCGCGTTATAGTGCTGCCCCATGCCACCACACGGCCCCGCGCCGCGCACAATAACAACGACTGCCCATGGCGCACGCCTTCCGACGCTCCCGTTTCCATCGCATCCAGGACGCCCTCTTCGACGAGCGTTCGCCCGCATTCTGCTACGGTCTCGCAGCGCTGCTTGCGATCGCTTTCATCGCCTTCCTGTTCCCGCCCGCTTTCCTTGCCGGGCACGGCGCGTTCTTCGAGAATGGCGACGCCTCGCAGCACGTCGCAGGCTGGCACTTCTATGCCATGGATGCCTGGCGCTTCCCGCTGCTGCATACCGAGCGCCTGAACCATCCGCAAGGCACAAGCATTGCCTTTACCGACAGCATTCCGCTCGCCGCGCTGCTGTTCAAGGCAGCGGCGGTCTGGCTGCCGTCCGGGTTCCATTACATCGGCCTTTGGCATGCGCTGGCTTTCCTGACGCAGGCGCTGGCCGCCGTCTTCCTGGTGCGCGCGCTCGGCGCCCGTCATGCCCTGGCAGCCGGCTGCGCGGCGTTTTTCGCGCTGACATGGCCCGCCTTGCTGTGGCGCATCGGCCATCCGTCGCTGATGACGCAGGGGATCATCCTCGCGGCGTTCGCGATCTACTTCCTCGGGCGGCAGGGCGAGTGGCGCGCGGATGCGGCCGCCGGCGCGCTCATTGCGCTGAGCGTCGTCGCGCTGACGGTACATCCCTATTTCTTCGCCTTCTGCTATCCGTTGTTCCTGGCCTTCCTGGTGGAGCAGGCACGGGGCAGCGAGGGCTGGATGCGCCAGCTTGTGCGTCTGCTGGTGTCGGTTATCGCCATCCTCGCGGTCGGTTTCGTGCTCGGCTACTTCGGACATGGCGGGACGACAACCTTCGGCTACGGCTATTACTCGACCAACCTGCTTACGCCCTTCTGCGGCGGCAAGCTGGTTGCTTGCGCGCAGGAGACCTTGCAGCACCAGTTCGGCGCCTACCAGGTGGCGGATGCCACGGGTGGACAGTACGAGGGCTATGCTTATCTCGGCGCGGGCGTGCTGCTGCTGATGCCGTTTGCACTCGTCGCCGGGGCGCGCGATCTTGCCGCGTCGTTCAAACGTCATCCCGCGCTCATTGCCGTGCTGGCAGGCTTCGGCGTTTATGCCGCCTCCAATGTCGCCTACTTCGGGACACAGCAGCTCTGGTCCTTCCAACTGCCGACGCTCTTCGAGAAGATCACGGGCACCTTCCGCTCCGGCGGCCGGTTCTTCTGGCCGGTCGCTTACCTGTTGCTGTTCGCCACTCTCGCTGCCCTTCTCCGCAAACGTTCCATGGCCGTCGCGGTGCTGATGGCCGTGGCGCTGTGCCTGCAATGGGTCGACACCAGCTTGCTGCGCAACCGCCTGATTGCGATTGCTTCAGCGCCTTCGTCCGGCGACTTGCAGACCTGGAAAAACGTGCTCGCGCAGATAGACAAGGTGAACATCTATCCGGCCTTCGGCTGCGCCGATGGAGACCCGCGCGTGTACCAGTTCTTCCAGCGCGTTGCAGCCGAGCACGGGAAGCTGGTCGACACCGGTTACATCGCGCGCCCGAATGTGGATTGCGCCGCGAACAGGCGCGCATTCGACAACGCGTTCGCGCCGCGCAACCTCTACATCATGCCGGCGGACTATGCGGACAATCCTTTCATCGTGCCCGCTGGCTTTCGCAAGGCGTCGGAGCGAGGCGAATGCGTGAAATGGCGCGCGGCGGTAGCCTGCAAGGCCGGGGTGGTGCCGGGCGACTGGCATGGGCTGGACGCGAAGCCGCTTGCCCCGCTGAAGGAGTACGGCAACTGGCCGGCCGCGGTGTTGCCTACGCAGATCGGCAAGCTTCAGGATGACCGCCTGGTGCCGGCCGCGCCGGACAAGCCGGGATTTCTTTCCTACGGCCCGTACATCGTGCTGCCGCCGGGGCGGTATCATTACGCCATTGCGTATGCAAGCCAGGCCGACGCGACGCAGGAAGCGGGACGCTGGGATATCGTGCTGAACGGCGGCCCGGAAATCGCGCGCGGCGCGCTGCGCGGCACGGGCGGCGCCACCGAACGCATCGAAGGCGAGTTCGACACCGGCGGCGTGAAACTGCCGCTGGAAATCCGGACCTACTTCCCCGGCCACGGCGACCTGCAGCTTGTCGGAATCGCACTGAGAAAAATTTCGCAATGAACGTAGCAACAAACTCCATGCTGGCCAGGCCGGAACGTGAACAGGACGCGAAGCCCTTGATCAGCCTTGTGGTCCCGGTATTCAACGAGGGGCCGATCGTCCGCGCCAACCTCGCCGCCATCCTGGAGGCGGCGAGCGGCAATTGGTACACGCTCGAACTGCTCGCGGTCGACGACGGGTCGCTCGACAATACCGCTGATGAAATCGCGTTGTCGGCGCAGCAGGATGAACGCATCCGGCCCCTGTCCTTCACGCGCAACTTCGGCAAGGAAGCGGCGATCCTTGCGGGGCTGGCCCATGCCAAAGGCGATGCCGCCGTGGTGCTGGACGGCGACCTGCAACATCCGCCGGAACTGATTCCGCAAATGCTTGCACTGTGGCGGCAGGGGCTGTACGTGGTGGAGGGGGTCAAGCAGGATCGCGGCAACGAGACGCTGTCGCAGGGGATGTTTGCCCGTGCCTTCTACGGCCTGTTCCGGCGCTTTGCGGACCTCGACCTGCGCGGGCATTCGGATTTCAAGCTGCTCGACCGCGAAGTGATCGACGCCTACCTCGCGTTCCCGGAACGCCACCGCTTCTTCCGCGCCATCATCGGCTGGGCGCAGTACCCGAGTGCGCAGCTGCCGTTCACGGTGGCGGAACGCAACGGGGGGACGACGCATTGGGGCAAGTTGTCGCTGATGCGTTACGCGATCAACAACATCACCAGCTTTTCGAGCTTGCCGCTGAAGCTGGTGTCCTACCTCGGATTGGTCACGCTCGCTTTCGGCGCCGTCATCGGCATCATGAGCCTGGTGCAGAAATTCAAGGGGCAGGCGCTGGACGGATTCACGACCGTCAACCTGCTGATCGTGATCATGGGCAGCGCAATCCTGCTCAGCCTGGGGATCATCGGGCATTACCTGGCGCGGCTGTATGACGAGATCAAGGGGCGGCCGCCGTATGTGATCAAGCCGCCGCGTAAGGTGCCGCGGAAGTAGTTCGTTACGCTTGGCGGGTTTCGCTTCGCTCTACCCGCCCTACCGTCCTTTATAAAGAACCGTAGGCTGGGTAGAGCGCAGCGAAACCCAGCATGCGCCCCAACCCTCACATCATGCGCTTGGCGGATTTCGCTGCGCTCTACCCACCCTACTTTCTTTTTGTGCGCGAAGGCCTTTGCGCCAGCGCAGCACCGGGCGCTCCACCAGACGCTGCGTGAGTGCGGAGAGCACGATGCTTGCCGCGAGGTAGGCGCTGAATTCGGCCGCACCCGCTGGTTCGCCTATCCATCCCCACTGGATCAGGAAGTGGTTCAGGAATACGCCGTATGAGAGATCGCCGAGCCGGTTGTCCAGCGTGTGCTGCGGGAGCTTGCCAAGCCAGTACACGAGCGGCAGGCCGATGACGAGGCCGATGAGGGTTTCCGGGTTGTACGGCGACATCAGTTTGCCGAAGTGCGAGAGCACGAAGCCGAAGGCGATGGCCGCCGTGATTCCCGCGAAGACGATCGCAAGCCCCCTATTCGTCTTGCGGGAATCGTATAACGCCGACCCCAGCATGAAGAACACCAGCACGCCCGGCAGCAGCCGGTAGCCGAAGGTGTCGGTGTGCAGGCGCCCCCAGGCGGCGGCGCAGAACACCGCGAGGCCGACCAGGAAGGCGAGCAGGCGCAGGCGAAACAGCAGCAGCAGCGGGATCAGCAGGTAGAACTGGATCTCGGCGCCCAGCGACCATGCCGGCGGGATCAGCGTGAACTTGTCGGTGCCGTTGAACATGAAGTAGTTCAGCGGCACGACAATGAGGTTGGCGGCGAGGTCGGACCACTGCGGCGCATGCTGCAGGAAGGCGGTATGCCTTCCCGCCGCCAGGAACCACGCCAGCGTCATCGCGCAGATGGCGAGGTATTGCGGGAAGAGCCGCAATGCCCGGTCGAGGTAGAAGTGCGGGATGCGTCCGATGCTTGCATAGTGGTCGCGCAGCAGCCCGGTCATCACATACCCGGAAATCAGGTAGAAGCAGACGACGGCGACCACGCCGGGGTTGAACCCGGCAATGGCCACGCCGGCGTGGCTGAGCGCGACCAGCAGCGCGAGGATAAGCCTAAACGTTCCGAGCATCGGTGGTCAGCGGGTTGGCGAGGCCGTCGATGATGTTCAGCAGGCGCACCGAGAGCAGCGGCCATTCGCGCGCCGCCACCCACTGCTGGGTCCTGGCGGCCTGCCGCCCGATCTCCGCCGGATCATCGAGGAGGCGCTTGATGCCGCTGGCGAGCGCTTCCGGTTCGGTGCCGGGCAGCACATGCACGGCGCCGGCGACGTCGTCGAAGATGGGCAGTGGCGTCACCGCGACCGGCCGCCCGGCGGCGATGCCGATGCGTACCGCGCCGCTCGCCGATTCCTGGGTGTGCTGATAGGGGTAGACGATCAGGTCGGCGGTCTGCAGCCGCGCCAGGCATTCCGCTTCCGGCAGGAAGTCGGTGATGAAGGTTACCTTGTTGGCGATGCCGAGTTTTTCGATTAGCGCGTCGCAGGCCTGTTTTTCGAGTTCCGAATCGATG
>NZ_DASRXF010000032.1:0-19232 GCF_035654295.1 Noviherbaspirillum sp.
CTGTCGATCTCCGACGAGATCCTCAAGCGCGTGGTGGAAGCCTACCGCCGTATCCGCAACACGCTGCGCTTCCTGCTGGCCAACACCTCCGACTTCGATCCGAAGAAGGATGCGCTGCCGGTCGGTGAACTGTTCGAGATCGACCGCTACGCGATCGCGCGCATGGCGCAGCTGCAGGGCGAGATCCTGCAGCACTTGGAGGTGTTCGAATTCCACCCGGTGGTGGCCAAGCTGCAGATGTACTGCTCGGAAGACCTCGGCGGCTTCTACCTCGACATCCTGAAGGACCGCCTCTACACCTGCGGCGCCACCTCCAAGGCGCGCCGCTCGGCGCAGACCGCGATCTGGCACATCACCCACGCCCTGCTGCGTGTGATGGCGCCGATGCTGTCCTTCACCGCGGAAGAGGCATGGGCCGTCTTTGCCGGCGATGCGGACTATGCGGAGAGCGGCGAGACCATCTTCACGCAGACCTACTACGCGCTGCCGGAGATCGACGGCGCAGCCGCGCTGCTGGACAAGTTCGCCACCCTGCGCGAGATCCGCGCGGAAGTGACCAAGCAGCTCGAAGAAGTGCGGGTTGCCGGCGGCATCGGTTCCTCGCTGCAGGCGGAAATCGAGATCAAGACCAGCGGCGAACGCTTCGCCCTGCTCGACAGCATCGGCGAAGACCTGAAGTTCGTCTTCATCACCTCGCAGACCAAGGTCACGAAGGTGGCAAGCGAGGCGGAAGAAGGCGTCGAGGTGACGCCGTCGGCGCACCAGAAGTGCGAGCGCTGCTGGCACTACCGCGCCGAGGTCGGCACGCATGCCGACCATCCGGGCCTGTGCGGCCGCTGCGTGAGCAACCTGTTCGGAACCGGCGAAGCACGGACCTTCGCTTAACCCTGTCGTCATTCCCGCCCGCGCGGGAATGACGTTTCACCATGGATCCCCATGCCAAAACAAAAGAGTTTCAAGAACCTGTCCGCCAATCCCAGCACCAGCATGACTCCGTGGCTGGGCATTGCCACCATCATCGTCCTGCTCGACCAGATCACCAAGGTCACCATCACGCGCCTGTTCAGCTACGGCGAATCGCTGGCAGTGACCTCCTACTTCAACCTGGTGCGCGCGCATAACAAGGGAGCGGCATTCAGCTTCCTGGCCGCGGAATCGGGCTGGCAGCGCTATCTCTTCACCGGCATCGCTGTTGCCGCCGTCGTGTTCATTCTCTACCTGCTCAAGCGCCATGCCGGGCAACGGCTTTTCTGCTGGGCGCTCGCGCTGATCCTCGGCGGCGCCATCGGCAACCTGATCGACCGCGTACTGTACGGCTACGTCGTCGACTTCCTGGATTTCTACATCGGCAGATGGCACTGGCCGGCCTTCAATGTCGCCGACATGGCGATCGTCGGCGGGGCCGGTCTCTTCATTCTCGATGAATTGCGGCGCGTCGGAAAATAAGCCCGGGCGCAACTGTTACACCAGAGGAGGCTTCATGGATCTCGCCGGAAAAAAGATCGTTCTCGGAATGACCGGAGGCATCGCCTGCTACAAGGTCGCGGAATTCACCCGCGGCCTGGCCAAGGCGGGCGCATCGGTGCAGGTGGTCATGACCCAGGCGGCCACGCAATTCATCACGCCGGTCACGATGCAGGCCCTGTCCGGCCGCGCCGTCTTCACCGACCAGTGGGACGCGCGCATCGCCAACAACATGGCGCACATCGACCTCACGCGCGATGCCGATGCCATCGTCATCGCCCCCTGCTCCACCGATTTCATGTTCAAGCTGGCCCACGGCGCCTGCGACGACCTGCTCTCCACGCTGTGCGTGGCGCGGCCGATGTCGGTGCCGCTGCTGATCGCGCCGGCGATGAACGTCGAGATGTGGCAGAACCCCGCAACCCAGCGCAACCTGGCGCAGATCAAGGCCGACGGCATCGCCGTCCTCGGGCCGGATGCGGGCGACCAGGCCTGCGGCGAAACCGGTATGGGCCGCATGCTCGAACCGGAACAGTTGCTGGAGGAAGTCATCGCCGCCTTCCAGCCCAAGCGCCTGTCCGGCAAGCGCGTGCTGGTCACCGCCGGCCCCACCTTCGAGCCGATCGATCCGGTGCGCGGCATCACCAACCTTTCCTCCGGCAAGATGGGCTATGCGATCGCGCGTGCCGCTCGCGAGGCGGGTGCCGAAGTCTGCCTGGTGTCCGGCCCGACCGCGCTCGATGCGCCCTACGGCGTCCACCGCATCAATGTGCAGACGGCGCAGCAGATGCATGACGTGGTCCTGTCGCATGTCGACGGCCAGGACATCTTCATTGCGGTCGCCGCCGTGGCCGACTGGCGCGTCGCCAACGCCAGCGAACAGAAGCTGAAGAAGAATGCCGCGGGCGACGTCCCGCAGCTCCAGTTCGAGCAGAATCCGGACATCCTCGCTTCGGTCGCAGGGCTGCCCAAGCGGCCGTATTGCGTCGGCTTCGCCGCCGAATCCGAAAACCTGCTGCAGTACGGCGAAGAGAAGCGCAGGAAGAAGGGCGTGCCGCTACTGGTCGGCAATATCGGCCATCAGACCTTCGGCAAGGACGAGAACGAGCTCGTGCTGTTCGACGACAAGGGCAGCCTGCGCCTGCCGCTCGCCGCCAAGCAGGATCTCGCGCGCCGGCTCATCGCCGAGATCGCCGCGCGAACGTGAATAGCTGATCACCTGACCTGTATCTTTTTGTAATGCCCGTCCCGCGTTGCGGACGGGCCACTTTATCCTTATCGCCAATGAAAACCATCGACGTCAAGATCCTCGACCCTCGCATGCGAGAGCAGCTCCCCGCTTACGCCACCGCCGGCAGCGCCGGGCTCGACCTGCGTGCCTGCATCGAGACACCGCTCACCATCAAGCCGGGCGAGACGCACCTGATCCCCACCGGGCTCGCGATCCATATCGCCGATCCAGGCTACGCCGCGATGATCCTGCCGCGCAGCGGCATGGGCCACAAGCACGGCATCGTGCTGGGGAACCTGGTCGGCCTGATCGACTCGGACTACCAGGGCCAGCTGATGGTATCGACCTGGAACCGCGGGCAGAGCGAGTTCACGCTCAATCCGATGGAACGGCTGGCGCAGCTTGTCATCGTGCCTGTGCTGCAGGTCGGCTTCAACGTGGTCGACGATTTCGAGAGCAGCGAACGCGGCGCCGGCGGTTTCGGCAGCACGGGAAAACACTGACATGGGAGAACAAGGGATGGCAGGCATCATGGGACACGCATTGCTTCGACAGGCAGCCGGGATCGCGCAAAGGCGCCTGCTGCTGCTTCCCGCCGCACTGCTGATGGCTGCCTGCGCGACGCCTGTCACGCCGCCCGCCGGCGACGCCGTACCGGGAGCGCCTGCGCGTCCCGCGGCCGCACCTGCACCGGCGGCGCCCGCCACGAGTGCCGAGCAGCAGGCACTGATGGCGATGGTCGCGCTGCAGGACCGCCTCTACCGCGTCGCCGCCCCCTTGCTGATCAACAATACCGAGCTGTGCAAGAAGAACGCGCGCAACCTGCTCGGCTTCACCGCCAAGAACCGGTACTCCTACTCGACCGATTTCGCGAACGCGGCACAGCGCTCGCTCGGCCTTGACGACCGCCTGCAGGTGATGGGCGTGCTGGCCGGCGGCGGCGCGGCCCGCGCCGGCGTCAAGCGCGGCGACATCCTGCTGGCGGTGGACGACAAGAGCCTGCCCCGCGGCGAAACAGCGGAGCGCGATGCAGCATCGATCCTGGCGCCAATGATGAGCGGACGCTCGAACATCGCGCTAACGGTGCAGCGCGACGGCGCCCGCATGGCCGTCACCGTGCCGCTCACTTATGCCTGCGCCTTCGGCATCGAACTGGGCAACACGGAAAATGTGGTCGCCTATGCCGACGGCCATCGCGTCCTCATCACGCGCGGCATGCTCAACGCCGCACGGACCGACGATGAACTTGCCTTTGTGCTGGCCAAGGAAATGGCACACAACGCGCTCTCCCACTCGACCCGGCTGCGCACCAGCGCCACGATAGGCGGGATCATCGACAACCTGACGCGCATCCGTCCCGACATGAGCACGATGGGCGGCATGGCCGGCCTGCGGCCCATACCCCAGGACCTCGACGCCATGGCGGACAAGCTCGCGCTCTACATGCTGGCGCGCGCCGGTTACAACATCGACCAGGCGGTTCCTTTCTGGCAGCGCATGGCGAGCGAGTACCCGGCGACGATGCTCAACAGCTACACGGCGCTGCATCCGTCCACCGCGTACCGTGTTGCCGCGATGGAAAAGACCATCAAGGACATCCGCGGCAAGCAGGCCCGCAAGCGGCCGCTGCTTCCCTGAACAGGGGCGCGCAGGTCAGCCTGCGGCGCTCAGCGCGGTCTCGATATCCGCGCGCTTCAGGCCGGGCGCGAAGCGCAGGATGAACTCGTAGGTATAGGCGCGCAGGTAGGCGCCGCGCCGCACCGCGAGGCGCGTGACGTTGGGCGCGAACAGGTGTGCCGCTTCGAGCGCCTTCAATCCCGGCGCAAGATTGTTCTCCACCGCCATCGAGGCCACGATACCTACGCCGAGACCGAGCGACACGTATTGCTGGATCACATCCGAATCCATTGCGGTAAGGACGATGTCGGTGCCGATACCAGCTCCGGCGAATGCCTCGTCGATATGACTGCGGCCGGTGAAGCCGACGTCATAGGTGATCAGCGGATGCGCCGCGAGGTCGGCCAGCGTGAGGGACCGCACCTGCGCCAGCGGATGTGCCTCGGGCACCACGATCATGTGGCTCCAGTGATAGCACGGGAACGAGACCAGGTCTTCGAACTGGCTCAGGCCCTCGGTCGCGATGCCGATATCGGCCTTGCCAGAGATGACCCATTCCGCGATGTGTTCCGGCGAGCTCTGCTGCAGGGCGATTCGCACGTCCGGGAAGGCACTGCGGAAGGCCTGCACCACCTTCGGCAGCACGTAGCGTGCCTGGGTGTGCGTGGTGGCGACCGTCAGCGTACCGCTGCGCTCGCCGGCGTATTCCCGGCTCGCCTGGCGCAGGTTTTCCGCTTCGAGCAGCAGGCGTTCGATGATCTGCAGGATGCCCTTGCCGGGATCGGTAAGCCCGGTCAGGCGCTTGCCGTTGCGTTCGAAGATCTCGACGCCGAGTTCCTCTTCCAGTTCGCGAATCTGCCGGCTGACGCCGGGCTGCGAGGTGAACAGGACGTTGGCGACTTCGGTCAGGTTGTATCCGCGCCGGGCCGCTTCGCGCACCGACCGCAATTGCTGGAAGTTCATGCCGCACTCCTTCAGACCGCTTCGTCGACGAAGACGCGCAGGCGCTTCGGACGGACGATCAGGGTTTCGCCTTCCTGCAGCGCGAGCTGGGCGTAACGCTCGGTTGAAATCACCGCTTCGATCAGCTGCGCATTGTCGGCGCGCTCGAGTTCGAGCTGCGCCAGCGGGCCGATCGCATGCGCGCGGCGCAGGCGGGCGATGATGCCTTCCGCGTCGGCGCTGTAGCGCTCCACCTCGATGTCGTGCGGACGCACGAAGCCGACACCCTGCGCGTCCTGCGCACCGGCGTGGTCGGGCGCATCGAGGGCGAAGCCGCCCGCATCCAGCACGCCTTCATGCACCCGTCCGTGAAACAGGTTGACGTTGCCGAGGAAGCCGTAGACGAAGGGCGATGCCGGATGGTTATACACCTGGTCCGGCGAGCCGATCTGCTCGACCCGGCCCTTGTTCATCAGGACCACCTGGTCGGCCACTTCCAGCGCCTCTTCCTGGTCGTGCGTGACGAAGATGCTGGTGACGTGCAGTTCGTCATGCAGGCGGCGCAGCCAGCGGCGCAGTTCCTTGCGCACCTTGGCGTCGAGCGCGCCGAAAGGTTCGTCGAGGAGCAGCACGCGCGGCTCCACAGCGAGGGCGCGCGCCAGAGCGATGCGCTGGCGCTGGCCGCCGGAAAGCTGGGGCGGATAGCGGTCGGCCAGCCAGTCCAACTGCACCAGTTCCAGCAGCGACATCACCTTCTTGCGGATCTCGGATTCCGAGGGCCGCTGGCTGCGCGGCTTCACGCGCAGGCCGAAGGCGATGTTCTCGAACACGCTCATGTGCTTGAACAGCGCATAGTGCTGGAACACGAAGCCGACCTGGCGCTCGCGCACGTGATGGCCGGAGGCATCCTCGCCGTCGAGGAAGACCTGTCCCGCGTCCGGCTGCTCCAGGCCGGCGATGATGCGCAGCAGCGTCGTCTTGCCGCAGCCCGAGGGACCGAGCAAGGCGGTGAGTTCGCCCGGCGGGAAGTTGAGCGACACGTTGTCGAGCGCAACGAAATTGCCGAAACGCTTGTTGATGTTCCTGACCTCGATACCCATGATTACTGTCCCTCGTGAAGCGGTTGCAGGTTGCTGTCGGCGGCGCGCCATTCGACGAAGCTCTTGAGCGCGAGCGTGACCAGTGCGAGCAATGCGAGCAGCGATGCCACCGCGAACGCAGCCGCGAAGTTGTATTCGTTGTAAAGGATTTCCACTTGCAGCGGCATGGTGTTCGTCTCGCCACGAATGTGGCCGGACACCACCGAGACCGCCCCGAACTCGCCCATCGCGCGGGCATTGCACAGGATCACGCCATACAGCAGGCCCCATTTGATGTTGGGCAGCGTCACGTGCCAGAAGGTGCGCCAGCCGGAGGCGCCGAGCACCAGCGCGGCCTCTTCTTCTTCCGTGCCTTGCGCCTGCATCAGCGGGATCAGTTCGCGTGCCACGAAGGGGAAAGTCACGAAGATGGTCGCCAGCACGATGCCGGGCACGGCGAACAGGATCTTGATGTCGTGCTCGCGCAGCCAGTCGCCGAACCAGCCCTGCGCGCCGAACAGCAGCACGTAGATCAGACCCGAGATCACCGGCGAGACCGAGAACGGCAGGTCGATCAGCGTGAGCAGGATGTTCTTGCCGCGGAAATCGAACTTGGCGATGGTCCATGCGGCGGCCACGCCGAAGACGAGGTTCAGGGGCACCGCGATCGCGGCGGTGATCAGGGTCAGCTTGATGGCCGAGATCGCGTCCGGCTCGACGATGGCCGCGAGGTAGGCATCCCAGCCCTTGCGCAGTGCCTCGGAAAACACCGCTACTAGCGGAATGAAGAGGAACAGCGTGAGGAAGGCCAGCGCGATGCCGATCAGCAGTGCGCGCACCCACACGGGTTCGACGGTGGCCGCCGGCGCATTGGCGGGCTCGGCGCGCGCGGCGGAAGAAATGGGTAGGGTGGCAGCAGCTCCGGCCATGTCAGACTTTCTCCGCCCGGCCGCGCTTGCGGGTCCAGGCTTGCAACAGGTTGATGGTCAGCAGCAGCGCGAAGGACACCAGCAGCATCACCACGGCAATCGCGGTGGCGCCGGTATAGTCGTACTGCTCCAGCTTGGTGATGATGAACAGCGGCGTGATTTCCGACACCATCGGCATGTTCCCGGCGATGAAGATGACCGAGCCGTACTCGCCGGTGGCGCGCGCAAAGGCCAGCGCGAAGCCGGTCAGCAGTGCCGGCAGGATGGTCGGGAAGATCACCTTGATGAACGTCTGCAGGCGGTTGGCGCCGAGGCTGGCGGCCGCCTCTTCCAGTTCGCGCTCGGCCTCTTCCAGCACCGGCTGCACGGTGCGCACCACGAAGGGCAGGCCAATGAAGGTCAGCGCCACCAGCACGCCCAGCGGCGTAAAGGCGACCTTGATGCCGAGCGGTTCGAGATAACGGCCGATCCAGCCGTTGGTGGAATACAACGCGGTGAGCGCGATGCCGGCCACCGCGGTCGGCAAGGCGAACGGCAGGTCGACCAGGGCATCGATGATCTTCTTGCCCGGGAAGCGGTAGCGCACCAGCACCCAGGCCACGATGCCGCCGAAAATCACATTGATCACGGCCCCGAGCAGCGAGGCGCCGAAGGTCAGCTTGTACGACGCCACCACGCGCTCGTTCGACACCGCGGCCCAGAACGCATCCCAGGTCAGGGTGAAGGTTTTCAGGAACACCGCAGAGAGCGGAATCAGGACGATCAGCGCCAGATAGGTCAGCGTAAAGCCGAGCGCCAGCCGGAATCCGGGGATGACCCGGACGGCGCTGCCTCGGGCTCCTTGCGGGGTGATTGAAACTGCCTCCATATGTCCTCTTATTACAAATTCAGCTAATGAAGGCCGATAATTGCACTCCATCGTTATAAAAAGAACGATTTTTTTCGCATTTTCATAGAACGATTTCGGATAATGGGCCGGCCACTGTAATTACTTTGTTCGAACGGTATTAACAATGTTGGAACGACAACGGTGCTACCAGCCGGCGACCTGCCGGGATCGATGGGGCCGGGAGGTCCCAATGGAACCCCTGCACATGGATGACGGCGCCGCTGAGTTCCGCGATCCGGCCGAGGCTGTCGAGCGTATCGACGCTCTCGACCCGCTTGAAGATCACCTGGATGTTCCGCGCCGCGCAGATGTCGAGCAGGCGCAGGGCCGGGCCGTCGTGTACGGCCTGGCGCGTGTCCACCTTCACCGCTTCCGGCCGAACGAGGTCGATGAGCTTGAGCGCTTCGAGCGCATCCACCGCATTCATCGCGATGCGAAAGCCGTTGCGGCGATAGTTGTCGGCGACATAGTTCGCCAGCCAGCCCTGATGCTCCACGATCACCGGCAGCTGCAGCACCACGCGCTCCTGCGGCAGGTCCAGCACCTTCAGGATGCGGCTGAACGCGGTGCCGTGGTTGCCGTCCACCGCGGCGAGCAGACGGGCGTGGACGCTGAGATAGAGGTCGCTGTCCCCGGCTTCGGGCTGGCGGAAGAAGTTGATCGCATGCAGCATGCGGCACAAGCGGTCGAGCTCGACCGACTCGTCGTCATTGGCGGCATGGTCCAGCAGCTTCCACAGGCACAAGCCCTGGTCTGACTCTGAGTCGCTGCGCGCAAATCCTTCGTAGCCGATCACCTTGTCGCTGTTGAGCGTGCGGATGGGCTGAAACGCACTGGTCAGCGTGGAGTGGAAATAACGTCCCGTCGCCCGCCCTTCGGCGTCCAGCCAGACGCGTGTGCCGGCCTGCTCGGTGCTGTAGAGACGGGCGAGGTAGTGCTCCAGCCCAGGATAGGGAATTGCTGCTGGCATGGCGATGCTTACTTGCGGCCCGGCTGGTAGATCTGGTCGAAGGAGCCGCCGTCCGAGAAGTGCGCCTTCTGCGCCGTCGTCCAGCCGCCGAATACTTCGTCGATCGTGAACAGCTTCAGCTTCGGGAACTGCGCCGCATACTTCTTTGCCACCTTTTCGGAGATCGGACGGTAGTAGTTCTGGGCGGCGATTTCCTGGCCTTCGTCGGTGTACAGGTACTGCAGGTAGGCTTCGGCCACCTTGCGCGTCCCCTTTTTGTCGACCACCTTGTCGACTACCGCGACCGGCGGTTCGGCGAGGATGCTCACCGCGGGCGCCACGACTTCAAACTTGTCCGGGCCGAGTTCCTTGATCGCCAGGATGGCTTCGTTTTCCCAGGCGATCAGCACGTCGCCGATGCCGCGTTCGACAAAGGTGGTGGTGGAACCGCGCGCGCCGGAATCGAGGACCGGCACGTTCTTGAAGATCCTGGTCACGAAATCCTTCGCGGCCGCCTCGGAGCCGCCTGGCTGCTTGAGCGCGTAGCCCCATGCGGCAAGATAGTTCCAGCGCGCGCCGCCTGACGTCTTCGGGTTCGGCGTGATTACAGAGACCCCGGGCTTGGCGAGGTCAGCCCAGTCCTTGATGCCCTTGGGGTTGCCCTTGCGGACCAGGAACACGATGGTCGAGGTATAGGGCGAGCTGTTGTGCGGGAGGCGCTTCTGCCAATCCTTGGCGAGCAGGCCCTTGCCGGCGATTTCATCGATATCGTAGGCCAGCGCCAGGGTCACGATGTCGGCATCGAGACCGTCGATCACCGAGCGCGCCTGCTTGCCGGAACCGCCGTGCGACTGCTTGACCGTCACGTTGTCGCCGTTCCTGGCTTTCCACTGCGCGGAAAAGGCCTTATTGAAGTCCTGGTACAACTCGCGTGTCGGGTCGTAGGACACGTTCAGCAGCGAAAAGTCCGCAGCGTAGGCTGCAGGCGCAACGAGGGCAAGCGCCAGCGCGGACTGGATCAGTTTCTTGAGCAACATCTGTCATCTCCCTGTGGATCTGGTTTCCGGAGACAACAGGTTAAAGAAGCACTTATAGGAAAAGAACGAATACTTTTGCGCTTCTTTATGCGATATGCATATATGGCGAAGGAACCAATTACGATCGGCGCCCGCAACCGCAGCCGCTTCCCGGCAGCTTCTTCGCCAGTGCCACGGCATCCGTGCCGAATGCCGTCCTGGCCGGACCGCAATAGTCGAAGCCGTTGCGTTCGTAGAAGCCGCGCGCGGTCAGCGTGCTTGCGACCTGGAGGGCGCGCAGCCCCCACTCCCGAGCCTGCGTCTCGAGCGCGCCGAGCAGCGCCTTTGCCGTGCCGGTGCTGCGCACTTCGGGCGCTATATAAAAGAGGACAATCCTTCCCTGGCGGGTCATGATCGCCACGCCGGTCACATCGGAACCGTCGCAGGCGACGAGGGAGTGGTGGGACGCGCAAGCAAACCAGGAAGCGACATTCTCCGGCGTCTTGTTTCCCAGCCACGCGGCGAGAATGGCAGAGTCATTGCGGTGGTCTTCCGCACAACATTCGGAAATCGAGCGGCACAACAAGTTGCAGGCCTGCGCGGCATCCGCCTGCCCGGCGGCTCTGATGACTGCATTCATTCCGGCACCAAACAAACCTTCCTGTTACACATGAGAGGCCGGTGCTTCTGGTCGCTCCCGGCGCGGAAAGTATAGCAGTGAACGCAGGAAAGCCTCGGACGCCCCTCAGTTCAGCCGGCCGTTGGCGCCGCCCAGGCTGTAACGCCCCGCTCCCAGAAAGATCAGCGCGATGGCCGAGAACAGGAACATGCCCTGCAGCTCCAGCGCCCACCCGCCTTGCTTGCCGAGCGTGAACAGTTCGGCCATGTGGACCAGGCCGATCGCAACCACCATGTTGCCGGCCACGATCAGGGCCGCCAGCCGGGTCCACGCGCCGATCAGGAGCAGGATGGGCGCGATGACCTCGCCGACGAAGACGAGATAGGCCAGCGCGCCCGGCAAGCCATTCTTCTCCAGCATGCCGGCGATGTTGCCGACGCCGCCGGTGATCTTCGCAACGCCGTGCAGCAGGATCAGGAGGGCGAGCGCCACGCGCAGGATGAGCTTGCCCACATCTTCCGAAGTCGTGCTCGATACGCCGTTTCTCATGTTCGCTCCTTGGCTTGCATGCCGTGATGTCGGCCGGTATATTCGGCCGCCGCCGGACAGTATCGCCGAACGTGGAATTTCGGCATTGCGCCTGCTTAACGTTGCCGCTTAAAGAAGAGCGGGCGACCTTCAGCGCAACAGCAGTGGCCCCGCGATGAGCAGCCATGTCAGCCCGGCAAGGGTGAGCGCCAGGCACACGGCGGCGCTGCCGAAATCCTTGGCGTTCTTCGACAAGGGATGGCGCTCGAAGGAGATGCGGTCGACCACCGCTTCGATGGCCGAATTGATCAGCTCGACAATCAGCACAAGAAAGAGCACGGCGATCAGCGCGACTTTTTCCAGCACGGAAACCGGCAGTATCAGCGCAAGCACCACGCCGGGAACGACGAGCACCAGTTCCTGCCGGAACGCATGCTCGCTCTTCCACGCCGTGCGAAAACCCTGTATGGAATACAAAAAGGCGGCGTAAATCCGCTTTACGCCGCCCTTGCTCTTGAACTCGCTTACCTGTTGCTGGTGCTGTGTCATCGTCGCTGTTTGTATAGCTCGCGGAATGTCTTGCCGCTCGGCGCGGGCATTTCGCGGTGGTCCGTCCATCCGCCGGCAAACGGCAATGTCGAGATCGTCTTGCCCTTCCCTGCCATCATGCGCAGGAAGCGTACACCGATTTTGGTGGCGAGTCGATAAAGCGCCGGCCGTTTGGCGACGAAGGCCCACAGGCGCAGCGCCAATCGTTCGGTCTTGGGTCGCAGGTTCTTTTCCACCTGTTTCTCGCGCAGCTTGCGCAACAGGTCAGGCAGCGGGATCTTGACCGGGCAGACGACATGGCATTCGCCGCACAGCGTCGAGGACTGCGGCAGATCGACCGCGTTTTCGATGCCGGCATACGACGGCGTCAGCACGCTGCCCATCGGCCCCGGATACACCCAGCCGTAGCTGTGGCCGCCAATCTTCTGGTACACCGGGCAATGGTTCATGCAAGCGCCGCAACGGATGCAACGCAGCATCTCCTGGAACTCCGTGCCGACGAGTCCGGTACGGCCGGCGTCGACCAGCACAAAGTACATGTGTTCCGGGCCTTCCACGTCCGCGTCCCGCTTCGGGCCGGTCAGCAGCGACACATAATTCGAGATCGACTGCCCGGTGGCCGAACGCGGCAACAGGCGCAGCACAGTCGCGAAATCCTCCAGCGTCGGCAGCACCTTTTCGATGCCGGTCACCACGACATGCACCTTGGGCGGCAGGATCGTGCACATGCCCTCGTTGCCTTCATTGGTGACGATCGCCACGGAACCGGTTTCGGCAATCACGAAATTGCCGCCGGTGACGCCCATGTCCGCCGACAGGAATTGCGGCCGCAGCATCTCGCGCGCCTCGCGCGTCATTTGCGGGATGTCGGTCAGGCGCGGACGCTGGTGCACGCGTGCGAACAGGTCCGAAATCTCTTCCTTGTCCTTGTGCACTACCGGCGCGATGATGTGCGACGGTGCCTCGTTGCCGTTGATCTGCAGGATGTACTCGCCGAGGTCGGTCTCGACCGCCTGCACGCCGGCGGCTTCCAGCGCCTTGTTGAGCGCCATTTCCTCGGACACCATCGACTTGGACTTGGTGACCTTTTTCACGCCGTGCTTGTGCGCGATCTCGACCACGAGGCGCGATGCATCCGCGGCGCTCTCCGCATACAGCACGGTCGCGCCTTGCGCAGTCGCCTTCTTCTCGAAGGTATCGAGCCAGACATCGAGGTTTTCGATGGCGCGCATGCGGCGTTCCTTGGCCGCATTGCGTGTGCCTTCGAAATCATCCAGCTCCAGGATCGCCGAGGCGCGGCCGCTCACCCACTTGGTGGACAGCTTCTTGAGGTTGGCCTGCAGGCGCTGGTCGGCCAGCTTTTCGCCCACGCGGGCCTTGAAATGCATCGACTGGATCTGCATCACGCATCTCCCGCCAGGACTTGCGCGACGTGCAGCACGCGCGTGCTGTTGTCGCCCGTGCGCCGCAGGCGGCCTTCGATGTTGAGCATGCAGCCGAGGTCGCCCAGCACCACGGCCTCGGCGCCGGAGTCCTGGATGTTCTTGCACTTGTCATCGACGATGGCGGCGGAAATGTCGCCGTACTTGAGCGAGAAGGTGCCGCCGAAGCCGCAGCACTGGCGATGGTCCTTCATTTCCGTCACGGCCACGCCTGCCTTCTCCAGCAAGGCGCGCGGTTGCTTCTGCACGCCGAGTTCGCGCAGGCCGCAGCAGGAATCGTGATAAGTGACCGGGCCCTTGATACTGTTCTTGCCCGCGCCCGGCAGCTTGTCGAGCTTCACCACGTTGTAAAGGAAGTCGGTCAGTTCGAACACGCGCGGCGCGAGGCGCTGCATGCGCGCCAGCCATGCGGGGTCGTCGGAAAACAGGTCGGTGTAATGCGTCTTGACGTGGCCGCCGCAGGAGCCGGACGGAATGACGACGTAGTCGAAGCCCTCGAATTCCTCGACGAATTTTTCGGCCAGGACCCGCGCCGCCTTGCGGTCGCCGGAGCTGTAGGCCGGCTGCCCGCAGCAGGTCTGGCTCTCCGGCACCACGATCTCGCAGCCGGCGGCTTCGAGCAGTTTGATGACGGAAAAGCCGATTTCCGGCCGCATCATATCAATCAGGCAAGTATGGAAAAATCCGACGCGCATTACAGTCCTCGATTTTGCAAGGGCTCCATTATGTGCGCCTATGCGATGCGAGAAGCTGTCTGATACGGATGAAATAATTTAGAGAGTTTCTCCAAATATTTTTCGCACGACTTTTTCATATTTTCACAATGTGATATAAAGAGGCTTATTGCAACGCACCAACCACGATATGAAACCTGAACAGACCAACGAGAACAGCCAGATTTCGATCCAGGTGATCGAGCGGATGATCTCGCTCCTGGACGCGCTCGCCCAGTATCCCGATCCGGTGAGCCTGAAAGAGTTGTCGACCGTGACGGGCTTGCATCCGTCCACCGCCCACCGCATCCTGAACGACCTGGTCGTCAAGCGCTTCGTGGACCGCGCCGAAGCAGGCTCCTACCGCCTCGGCATGCGCCTGCTGGAGCTGGGCAATATCGTCAAGAGCCGCCTGAACGTGCGCGAAGCCGCGCTGGACTTCATGCGCGCCCTGCATCGCAAGACGCACCAGACGATCAACCTGTCGGTGCGCCAGGGCGACGAGATCGTCTACATCGACCGCTCCTTCTCGGAGCGCTCCGGCATGCAGGTGGTGCGGGCCATCGGCGGCCGCGCGCCGCTGCACCTGACCTCCACCGGCAAGCTGTTCCTGTCGGCCGACGATCCGAAGCTGGTGCGCGCCTACGCCACCCGCACCGGCCTGGCCGGCCACAACAAGAACTCGATCACCGACCTGGCAAAGCTGGAAAGGGAATTGAGCCTGGTGCGCGCGCGCGGCTATGCGCGCGACAATGAAGAACTGGAGCTCGGCGTGCGCTGCATGGCCGCCGGCATCTACGACGACTCGGGCAAGCTGGTGGCCGGATTGTCGATCTCGGCCCCGGCCGACCGCCTGCAGGAAGAATGGGTGGAAGACCTGGTCAGCACCGCCAACCAGATCTCCGCCGTGCTCGGTTACGTGCCGCAAGGCGCGGCCGCCTGAGCTTCGGACTAAGCCACCCTCCGGTATATCCCCTGCCCTTCGGCGATCGCCTTGTAGCGCGACACGAAGGGCGCCGCATTCAATGCATCATCACTGCCCACGCTCAGGATGCCGAACAAGGGCATGCTGTCGTAGAACAGCTGCAGCGTGCGACGGTGCAGCGCCGCGCCGAAATCCGACAGCGCGTTGCGGCACACGATCAACTGAAACTCATTGAACGACGCGTCGGTCGCCAGGCTGTACTGGGCCCAGGTCACATTGGCGCGCAAGGCCGGGCTGAACACGCCTTTGCCATGCGCCTCACCGCAGTAACTGGCGAAATCGGCGCGGCCGCCGCACTTGCGGTAGTTCTCGGCATACTCCGGCCAGCGCTCGAGCGGGAATTCGCCTGCCTTCGCATCCTCCAGCAGGGATTCGTTGGCCGCTGTCGCGAAGATCTGCGTCTTGTCGTGCAAGCCCTCTTCCGCGAGCAGGATGGAGAGCGCGCACACCTCTTCCGGCGCCACGCATTCCGCCACCCATATCCGCGGCGAGGGACAGGAGCGCAGCCAAGGCACCATCACGTCGCGCAGCGCCTGGAAGTACGCAGGATCGTCGAACAGGGCGGCGGGCTGGATGCTCAGCGCGCGCAGCAGCACCTCGCTCGCGGCATCATCGTGCATCACCCTGTCCTGCAGCGACGACACGGTCTTCAGCCCCGCCCCGCGCATGAGCGCATGCAGGCGCTGCCGGACGCTCTCGCGCCGGTAGCCGCGGAAATCCTGCCCGAAGCGGCGGTAGACGCCTTCGAGCAGGAGGTCGATCTCCAGGTCTTCGACGGTTTGCATATGCTCTGCCTCCACGCCTCCTACTGGTGCAGCCACACCCGCATCAGCGACAGCAGCTGTGCGACATCCACCGGCTTGGTAATGTAATCCGACGCACCGGCGGCCAGGCACTTGTCGCGGTCGCCCTTCATCGCCTTTGCCGTCAGCGTGATGATCGGCAGCTGCTTGAACTTCGGAATCGCGCGGATGGCGCGCATGGTGTCGTAGCCATCCATCTCCGGCATCATGATGTCCATCAGCACGATCTCGATGCTCGGGTCCTTTTCGAGGACGTCGATGCCATCCTTGCCGTTCTCGGCGAACAGCACCTTCATCTGCTGGCGTTCCAGCACCGAGCTCAGCGCGAAGATGTTGCGCAGGTCGTCGTCGACGATGAGCACCTTGCGCCCGGCCAGCCCGCCATCCTCGACGCGGATATCCTCCAGCATGCGCCGCTGCACTTCCGGCAGGCTGGTGGGCGAGCGGTGCAGGAACAGGGCCGTCTCGTCGAGCAGGCGTTCAGGGGAGCGCGCGTCCTTGATGACGATGGTCTTGGCAATACGCTTGAGCCGGGTGACATCCTTGCGGCTCAGATCCTTCGCCGTGTACACCACCACCGGGAGGTCGCGCAGCGTGATGTCGTCGCCGATCTTGTCGAGCAGGTCGAATCCGCTGATATCCGGCAGGCTGAGGTCGAGCACCATGCAGTCGAAATGCGAGGACTGCAGGGCATCGAGCGCCTCCTTGCCGGTACCCGCCGCCACGATCTGCACGTCGCCGGCGCCGAGCAGGTTAATGATGGAATCGCGCTGCATCGGGTCGTCTTCCACGATCAGCAGGCTGCGCTTGCCGCGCACCAGGAATTGCTGGATGCGGCTGAATTCCTCCTGCAGCCGTTCGCGGCTGACCGGCTTGTGCAGGTAGGAGATCGCACCCTGGCGCAAGGCGCGCTCGCGTTCCTTCAGGTTGGTCATGACATGCACCGGGATGTGCCGTGTGCCGGGATCGCGCTTGAGGCGGTCGAGGACGGTGAACCCGTCGATGTCGGGCAGATCGATGTCCAGCAGGATGGCCGCCGGCAGGTAGTCGCGGGCCAGGGTCAGCGCAGAGTCGCCGCTCTGGGTGACGATGCCCTTGAAGTTCTTTTCGCGCGCATGGTCGAGCAGCACGCCGGCGAAGCGGTTGTCGTCTTCAATGATCAGCACCGAAGGATCGCCGGGTGCGATGAGCGCACGATCATCCGAGATACCCTCGTAGTGGATTTCCGGCGCCTCCGCATCCCTGGCATGGTGCAGCTCCGTCGCTTCGGCAGGCTGCTCCAGCGTATGAACCACGGCCGATTTCACCACCGTCCCCTGTCCGGCCGGCTGCTGCAGGTCGTAGTTCACGAAGCCGGAACGGTTGTACGGCAGGTACAGCGTGAAGGTACTGCCCGCGCCCAGTTCGCTCTCGACGCGGATTTCGCCGCCGAGCAGGCGCGCGAGTTCGCGGCTGATCGACAGGCCAAGGCCGGTGCCGCCGTACTTGCGCGCCGTACTGCCGTCGGCCTGCTGGAAAGCTTCGAAGATCAGCTGCAGCTTGTCGGCCGGGATGCCGACGCCGGTATCGGTGACGGAGAAGGCCACTACCGCATCGGCATGGTTGAGGTTCGGATGATCGGGTGTCCAGCCTGACTTGGCCAGACCGATCTTCAGCGACACGTCGCCGCGGCTGGTGAACTTGAAGGCGTTGGACAAGAGGTTCTTCAGGATCTGCTGCAGGCGCGTGATATCGGTCATCACCGCCATCGGCAGGCTTTCGGCCAGCTCCACCGAGAAATCGAGATGCTTGGCTTCGGCCATGTGGCGGAAGGTACGCTCGACGTAGCCGGACAGCGTGCGGAACCGGTACTCGCTGACTTCCAGCGTCACCGTGCCCGATTCGATCTTCGACAGGTCGAGGATATCGTTGATCAGGGTCAGCAGGTCGCTGCCGGCGCCGTAGATGGTTTTCGCATATTCGACCTGGCGTTCGGACAGGTTGCCGTCCGGGTTGTCGGACAGTTGCTGCGCCAGGATCAGCAGACTGTTGAGCGGCGTGCGCAGCTCGTGCGACATGTTGGCCAGGAACTCGGACTTGTACTTCGAGGACAGGGCGAGCTGTGTCGCCTTTTCCTCCAGCGCAAATTTCGCCTGTTCCACTTCACGGTTCTTGCGTTCCACCTCGATGTTCTGCTCCGACAGCAGGCGCGCCTTTTCCGCCAGTTCGAGGTTGGTCTGCTGCAGCTCCTGCGCCAGCGACTGCGACTGGGTCAGCAGCGATTCGGTGCGGCTGTTGGCCTCGATGGTGTTGAGCACCACGCCGATCGATTCCATCAGCTGGTCGAGGAAGGACAGGTGGGTCTCGGTGAAACGGTCCAGCGATGCAATTTCGATCACCGCCTTGACCTGCTGTTCGAACAGGATGGGCAGCACCACGATGTTGGTGGGCGGGGCGGCGCCGAGTCCGGAGGTGATCTGGATGTAGTCGCGCGGCACGTTGGTAAGCCAGATGCGCTGCTTCTCCAGCGCGCACTGGCCAACCAGGCCTTCGCCGGGCAGGAAGGAGGTCGGCAACTTGCGGCTGGAACGGTAGCCGTAAGTCGACACCATGCGCAAGCGTGCATCGTTTTCCTGCGCATCCATCATGTAGAACACGCCATGGTGCGCGCTGACCAGCGGCGCCAGTTCCGACAGGATGAGGGTGGTCACGGCGGACAGGTCGCGCTGGCCCTGCAGCAGACGGGTGAAGCGCGCGAGGTTGGTCTTCAGCCAATCCTGCTGCGCGTTCTTCTGCGTCGTCTCCTTCAGGTTGCGGATCATCTCGTTGATGTTGTCCTTGAGGTCCGCCACCTCGCCGCGCGCTTCCACCTGGATCGAACGCGAGAGGTCGCCGCGCGTCACCGCCGTCGCCACTTCCGCAATCGCCCGCACCTGGGTGGTCAGCGTCGCCGCCATCCGGTTCAGGTTTTCGGTCAAGTCCTTCCAGGTACCGGCCGCACCCGGCACCGATGCCTGGCCGCCCAGCTTGCCTTCCACGCCCACTTCGCGTGCCACCGTCGTGGCCTGGTCCGCGAACACCGCGAGCGTGTCGGTCATCTCGTTGATGGTGTTGGCCAGCGCCGCGATTTCGCCGCGCGCCGCCACCGTGAGCTTCTTCTTCAGATCCCCGTTCGCCACCGCGGTCACCACGCCGGCGATACCGCGCACCTGGGCGGTGAGGTTGGCCGCCATGAAGTTCACGTTGTCGGTCAGGTCTTTCCAGGTGCCGGCCGCGCCTTCCACCTGCGCCTGGCCGCCCAGCTTGCCTTCGGTACCCACTTCACGCGCCACACGCGTCACTTCCGAAGCGAACGAGGAAAGCTGGTCCACCATCACGTTGATGGTGTTCTTCAGTTCAAGAATCTCGCCCTTCACGTCCACGGTGATCTTCTTCGACAGGTCGCCGCGCGCCACCGCCGTCGTCACTTCCGCGATGTTGCGCACCTGACCGGTGAGG
>NZ_DASRXF010000033.1:0-12622 GCF_035654295.1 Noviherbaspirillum sp.
GTGTCCTGGTATTCATCCACCAGCAGGTAGCGCAGCTTGCGCTGCCAGCGGTCGCGCACTTCTTCCTTGCTGCGGAACAGTTCGACCGGCAGGCGGATCAGGTCGTCGAAGTCGACCGCCTGGTAGGAATTGAGCGTGGCGACATAGTTGCGGTAGATGCGCGCGGCCTGTGCCTCGTCTTCAGTGATGGCTTGCTTCAGTGCCGTGTCGGGATCGACCAGTGCATTCTTCCATAGCGAAATCGCGGTCTGGATGCCGCGGATGATCTGCTTGTCGGTGGTCATCGCGAGGTCTTGCACCAGCGAGAAGCAATCGTCGCTGTCCATGATGGAGAAGCGGTCCTTGAGGCCGAGTTCGCGCGCTTCGCGCCGCAGGATCTGCACGCCGAGCGAATGGAAGGTACAGACGGTGAGCTGCTTGGCCTGCTTCGGTTCCTTCAGCAGCTTGGCAATGCGCTCCTGCATTTCCAGCGCGGCCTTGTTGGTGAAGGTGACGGCGGCGATGTTGCGCGGCTCGTAGCCGCAGTGTTCGATCAGGTTGGCGATCTTTTGCGTGATCACGCGCGTCTTGCCGGAACCGGCGCCGGCCAGCACCAGGCAGGGTCCGTCCATGTAGTGGACAGCCTCGCTCTGCGGACGGTTCATGCCATGGGCGACTTGATGGGGAGCGTGTGACATGCGGAGCGGCAGTGGGGCAAAGCGGCCCATTGTAGCAGCGCTTGACGCTTTCTTCGGGGACGTTGCGGCGGCGCGACGCGATCAGCTTTGCCGGCGGCTGCGGTACTCGCTGGGAGTGAGGTCGAACCAGCGCTTGCAGGCGCGGCTGAAGGTGCTGCGGTCGGTGAAGCCGAGGCGTGATGCCACTTGTGCAAGACCGAGCTGCGGCTGGTTGAGGTAGCGCTGCGCGAGTTCGCGCCGGGCGTCGTCCACGATCTGGTGGAAGGAGGTGCCCTCTTCGGCAAGCCGGCGCTGCAGCGTGCGCTCGCTCATGCACAGTTCGCGGGCGACGTCGCCGCGCACCGGGTCGCCCGCCGGCAGCCGTTTGACGATGGATTCACGCGCGCGGATGCTGGTGCGGTCCTTCTCCAGGCGCGCGAGGCGCTCGCCGGCGTAACGGTCGTGCAGTTCGGCCAGCACCGGGTTGGCGGCCTGCAGCGGCCGCTTGAGGTCGGCCTGGGAGAACAGCATGCGGTTGGCCTGCGCCCCGAAGCGCACCGGGCACTGGAATACGGCGGCGTAAGTGCTCGTGTCTTCGGGTGCGGCATGCACCAGCTCGATCGCCAGCGGATGCATTTCGCTGCCCGTGATCCAGCGGAAGAAGGACAGCAGCGTGGTGAAGACGAAATCGATGCGGTGGCGCGGCACCGGCCGCTTGCCGCCGGCGAGTTCGATGCCGATCCAGCAAGCTTCTTGCGCCTCGTCCATCGTGATCATCACCGCGTCGCTGACCACGCGCTGGTAGCGCACGAGGAAATTGAGGCCGGTATGCAGGTCCTTGCAGGTCATCATCGCGTAGGCGACGACGTCGAAGGCGGCGGGCTGCAGCGTGTCGGGCATGGCCAACCCGATGAAGGGATTGCCCGAGCGCGCCGCCGCCAGCTCCCACAGCAGGCTGATCTTTTCGGTGGCGTAGCGGGTATCGGGATTGTCGAGCGCGGACAGGTCGAGCTGCGCCTCGTCGAACAGGGCATGGACGTCGAGGCCGACGCTCTTGAGCCGCTCCGCGATCCCCCTGACCCAGGACGCGGACGTGGTCTGTTCGCTCATGGCTGGCTGTCTCCTGTCTGCGGGCGAATGGAATATTCGCCTGCAATCTTAATACAGGTGGGCAGCGCCGGTCACAAACAGGAATGCCGCCTGTTGCAGCGGCATGTGCTTCAGGCGGCTTTTTTCTCGTCGCGCAGTTCGCGCCGCAGGATCTTCCCGACATTCGTCTTCGGCAGCGCGTCGCGGAACTCGATGTACTTCGGCTTCTTGTAGGCGGTCAGCTGTTCCTTGCAGAATTGCATCAGCTGTTCCTGGGTGAGCTTGGGGTCCTTGCGCACGACGAACAGTTTGACCGCTTCGCCGGAATTGGCATCGGGCACGCCGACGCAGGCGCATTCCAGCACGCCGGGATGGCCGGCGACCACGCCTTCGACTTCGTTCGGATAGACGTTGAAGCCGGAGACCAGGATCATGTCCTTCTTGCGGTCGACGATACGCACGTAACCGCTGGCATCCATCACGCCGACGTCGCCGGTCTTGAAGTAGCCGTCGGCGGTCATGACCTTGGCGGTTTCTTCGGGACGGTTCCAGTAGCCGGCCATCACCTGCGGGCCGCGGATGCCGATCTCGCCGGCTTGGCCGAGCGGCAGCGGCTTGCCGTCGTCGTCGAGGATGGCGATCTCGGTCGAGGGCAGCGGCAGGCCGATGGTGCCGTTGTACTCCGCATCGGCCGGGTTGCAGGTGGCGACCGGCGAGGTTTCGGACAGGCCGTAGCCTTCGTTGATCGGACAGCCGGTGACCTTCAGCCACTTTTCGGCGACGGCCTTCTGCACCGCCATGCCGCCGCCGTTGCAGACCTTCAGCGAGGAGAAATCGAGGTTGGCGAAGCCGGGATCGTTGAGCAGGCCGTTGTAGAGCGTGTTCACCGCGGGGAACATGTTGAACTTGTACTTTGCCAGTTCCTTCACGAAGCCGGGGATGTCGCGCGGGTTCGGCACCAGGATGTTCAGGCCGCCGTTGCGCAGGCCGAACAGGCAGCACGCGGTGAGCGCGAAGATGTGGTACAGCGGGATCGCGCAGACGATCGTCAGCGCCTCGACACGCGGCTCCTTCTGCAGCGCCGGCTGCGACCATGCCTCGTTCTGCAGCACGTTGGCCACGACGTTGCGGTGCAGGAGCGTCGCGCCCTTGGACACACCAGTGGTGCCGCCGGTGTACTGCAGGAAGGCGACGTCGTCAGGGCGGATCTGCACTTTCTTCAACTGCAGCTTCGCGCCTTCGGACAGCGCCTGGCGGAAGGGCACGGCATGCGGCAACGCGTAGTCCGGCACCATCTTCTTGATCTTGCGCACCGCGAAGTTGACCACCGTGCCCTTGATCGGGCCGAGCAGGTCGCCCATCGAAGCCATCACGATGTGCTTGACGCCGGTCCTGGCGACGACCTGCTGCAGGGTGTGGGCGAAGTTTTCGAGGATGATGATGGCCTTGGCGCCGGAATCGTTGAGCTGGTGCTCCAGTTCGCGCGGAGTGTACATCGGATTGACGTTGACCACGGTGAGGCCCGCGCGCAGGACGGCGGCCAGCGCCACCGGATACTGCAGGACGTTGGGCATCATCAGCGCCACGCGGTCGCCCTTCTGCAAGCCGCGGCCCTGGAGCCAGGCGCCAAGTTTTTGCGACAGCGCATCCACTTCCGCATAGGTCAGATACTTGTCCATGCAGACATAGGCGTTGCGGGAGGCGTACCTGTGGAAGGATTCCTCGAACAGGTGCGCAAGCGACGCGTACTGGGAAGGATCGATGTCGGCGGGCACGCCGGCGGGATAGGACTGGAGCCAGAACTTGTCCATGGATGTCTCTCTCTCTTTGTTCTTGAATGGGAGGGGCCGCGGCCGGAACGGCGATGGCGCGAGTGCCGGGCCATGCTATGGAGGCGGGATCGCGCGTGCAAGTAGGCGTTGTCAACTTGTCTCGGCTGATCACGCATTTGGCCGCCGCGATCACGCAGGGGGTGGAACCGGACCCGAAAGCTGTTTCATCACGGTATTTTTCTGCCGCTTGCGCGATTATTAGTCGTGCGTATAATAATCGGCATGGCCCGCCCTTCCCAAAACATCGACCAGCGGCTGCTCGAGGCCGGCATGGAACTGCTGCCGCAGACCGGATGCCGCGGCCTGTCCGCGCGAAAGCTGACCGAACACGCCGGCGTCAATCTCGGCATGTTCCACTACCACTTCCGCAGCAAGGACAATTTCATCCGCACACTCCTGCAGCAAACCTATGAGCAGATGTTCCAGGATCTCGTGCTGCAAGCGCATGAAGGCGTGTCGCCGGTCGACAACCTGCGCAAGGCCATCCGCGTCATTGCCGGCTTCGGCCGCACGCACCGCCAGCTCCTGCTGCGCATCGGGGCCGATGCCCTGGCCGGCGAGCAGGTTGCCGCCGAGTTCCTGCAGGCGAATTTGCCGCGCCATCTCGCGGTGGTGGCTGAACTGGTCGCCGCCGGCCAGCGCAGCGGCGACCTGGTGAAGGCCCCCTTGCCGCAGTCGATCGCCTTCATCGCCGGCGCGGTGATGTCGCCGGTGCTGCTCGGCGGGGCATTGCTGGAGAACCCCGCCCTGGCGGGCGTCGGCGCCGTGCTGGAGCAGGAAGTCCTGTCGAAGAAGGCGGTCGAGCAACGCATCGAATTCGCATTGCGCGGACTGTCCGCGCGCCATGGAGACACGCCGTGAAATCCTTGTCCGCATCGCTACTTGTGCTCGTCCTTGCAACGGGCTGTGCCGACAAGCCTGCCGATTACTTCCCGGGCTATGCGGAGGCCGAGTACGTGCGCCTGGCGACACCGATCGCGGGCACGTTGAGCAAACTGCACGTGCAGCGCGGCGACGCCGTGCAGGCGGACGCGCCCGCCTTCGTGCTGGAGCAGGAAAGCGAACGCGCCGCGCGCGAGGAAGCGGCATCGCGCGTGCAGCGCGCAGAGGCGCAGCTGGCGAACCTGAACAAAGGGCGCCGCCCGGAAGAAGTGGCGGCGGTACGCGCACAGTTGACGCAGGCCGAGGCGGCGCTCCGGCTCTCGAACAGCACATATGCGCGACAGAAGCAGCTGGTGGAAGACCGGTTCATTTCTCCGGCAAGCCTCGATCAGGCGCGCAGCGGCGTGGACCGCGACCAGGCCCGCGTCAATGAATTGCGTGCGCAGTTGCGGGTGGCGAACCTGGCCGCGCGGCCGGACGAGATCGCGGCAGCGGCGCAGGAACTGAAGGCGGCCCAGGCACAGCTGGCGCAGGCCGAATGGCGCCTGGCGCAGAAGACCCAGCGTATTCCGGTTGCAGGCAACGTGGCCGACGTGCTGTACCGCGAAGGCGAGTATGTGCAGGCGGGCAGCCCCGTCGTCAGCGTGCTGCCGCCGCAAAACATCAAGCTGCGCTTCTTCGTGCCCGAGCCGCAGTTCGCGGCGCTGCGCCTGGGCCAGGATGTGGTCGTGCAATGCGACGGCTGCCAGGCACCGGTGCCGGCGAAGATCAGTTATCTCTCGAGTGCGCCCGAGTACACATCGCCGCTCATCTACAGCAAGGAAAACCGCGCTGCGCTGGTGTTCATGATCGAGGCGCGCCCTGCCGCCGGTCAGGCGGCGCTGCTGCATCCCGGCCAGCCGGTCGAAATCCGCCTCGCGCAGGGGAAGTGATGGACGCCATCATCGATGTGCGCGGACTGACCAAGCGCTACGGCGGACGCACGGTAGTCGACCATGTCGACATGCAGGTGGCGCGCGGCCGCATCTACGGCTTCCTCGGGCCGAACGGCAGCGGCAAGACCACCACCATCCGCATGCTGTGCGGCTTGCTGACGCCCGACGAGGGCAGCGGCACCTGCCTCGGCTACGACCTCCGCAAGGAGTCGCGCAAGATCAAGCGCCAGGTCGGTTACATGACACAGAAATTCGGCCTGTACGAAGACCTCAGCATCGAGGAAAACCTGTCCTTCATCGCACGGGTGTACGAGGTGCCGGATGCGGCAGCGCGCGTGGACGACATGCTGCAGCGGCTCGGGCTCGCCGGCCGCCGCGCGCAACTGGCGGGCTCGCTCTCGGGGGGATGGAAACAGCGCCTCGCACTCGCCGCCTGCCTGCTGCATGAGCCGCAACTGCTGCTGCTCGATGAACCGACCGCCGGCGTCGACCCCAAGGCACGGCGCGATTTCTGGGACGAACTGCATGAACTGGCAGCAGGCGGCCTCACGGTATTGGTCTCGACGCATTACATGGACGAGGCGGAACGCTGCCACCAGCTTGCGTATATCGCCTACGGCAAGCTGCTGGCGCAAGGGACGGCGGATCAGCTGATCGCCGGGGCCGGGCTGGTGACGTGGTCGGTGGAGGGGCCCGCGCTGGCGGACATTGCACGGGCACTGCGCGCATCCGACGCATTGAACGTGGCCTCATTCGGAACGGCCCTGCATGTGAGCGCCGCCTCGGCCGCCGCACTCGAGGCCGCGCTTGCGCCGTACCGTGGCACAGGCATTGCCATCACCCCGGTTGCAACCAGCCTGGAAGATGTCTTCATCGCCCTGATGCAACGCTCGCAGGACAATTTCGCGTCATGAACTGGTCGCGCTTCCTCGCCATCCTGATCAAGGAGTTCCGCCAGATCCGGCGCGACCGGCTGACCTTTGCGATGATGGTCGGCGTGCCGATCATGCAGCTGGTGCTGTTCGGTTTCGCGATCAACACCGATCCCAAGCAGTTGCCGATGGCCGTGGTCTCCGCCGACGAGAGCGAGTTCTCGCGCAGCCTCATCGCGGGGCTGGAGAACTCGGATTACTTCCGCGTGACGCGCCGCCCGCGCAGCGAGGCGGAGGGCAACCGCCTGCTGGATGAAGGGCGGGTGCAGTTCCTGCTGGTCATCCCGCCCGACTTTTCGCACCGGCTGGTGCGCGGCGAGCGCCCTGCCCTGCTGCTGGCCGCGGATGCGACCGACCCTTCGGCGTCCGGTAATGCACTGGCCGCGGTCAACACGATCGCGCGTCAGGCCGTGGGCCGCGACCTCGCCGGGCCCTTGCGCACCTTGCATCCGGCGGAGGAGCCGTTCGAGATCCGCGCGCAGCGCCGCTACAACCCCGAGGGAATTTCCCGCTACAACATCGTGCCCGGCCTGATCGGCGTGGTGCTGACGATGACGATGGTGATGATGACTTCGCTGGCCATGACGCGCGAGCGCGAACGCGGCACGATGGAAAACCTGCTTGCCACGCCGGTGCGGCCGCTGGAGGTCATGGTCGGCAAGATTGCGCCCTACATCCTGATCGGCTATGTGCAGGTGGCCGTGATCCTTGCCGCCGCCCATGCGCTGTTCCGGGTGCCGATGATGGGCAGCCTCGCCTTGCTGTCGGCGGCGCTGGTGGTGTTCATGGCGGCCAATCTCGCCGTCGGCTTCACCTTCTCGACCGTGGCGAAGAACCAGCTGCAGGCGATGCAGCTTACTTTTTTCTTCTTCCTGCCGTCGATGCTGCTGTCGGGATTCATGTTCCCCTTCCGCGGCATGCCGGGCTGGGCGCAAGTGATCGGCGAAGCGCTGCCGCTGACGCATTTCCTGCGCGTGGTGCGCGGCATCATGCTCAAGGGGAACGGCATGGCGGAAGTGCTGCCGAATGTGTGGCCGATGGCGCTGTTCATGCTGGCCGCGGGCCTGGTCGCGCTCAAGCGCTACCGCCAGACCCTGGATTGATCAGCGCTCGGAAAACATGGCCATGCCGTTGCGGTACGCGATCTTTTCCGCCACCTCGCGCGGCAGGTGCCCGAGCATGCGCCGGTAGAACGCGGCGAGTTCCTCGACCTGCCCCCAGCGCGGCGTGATCCAGGTATCGGTGCCCACCACGAAGCGCTCCGGGTATTTCATCATCAGCGCCTTCCAGCGCGGATTGAGCGTGCCGTCCTGCTCGATGTCCATGCGGTAGGACAGCTCGCCGACGATGTTCGGATACTGTCCGAACATCTGCTCCACCTTGTCCATCGGCGTGCTCATGCCGGTGTGCGCCCAGATCAGCTTCACGCCGGGCGCGTGGCGCAGGATGCGTTCCACCGCATTGTCGTCGGCGTGCGCGTGCAGCCACATGCCGCGTTCTTTCGCCAGGCGCGCGATTTTCGCCATGTAGGGCGCGTCGGCGTCGGCGCCGAAGATGTGGAACTCGCCGATGCCACGATAGATACCGCGCGCCAGTTCCTTCTCCACGTACTCGGCGACGCCGGCGCTGGCAAACCAGTCGTGGCGGTCGGGCTGCACGCGGTAGGGGCGCAGGAAGGGAACGATCATGATGTCTTTGGCCTTCTGCGCGATCAGGTCGAGTGTGCCGTCGTTGGGCCGGCTGGTCGCCAGCACGCCGCGAATGCCGGTCTTGCGCCACAGCGCGACCACCTGCTCGGGCGACAGGACGGAGCGCGCCTCGACGTTGTAATGCATGTGGGCGTCGAACAGTGGCAGGGGTTCCTGCGCATGCGCGTTGAGAGCGCCGGCGGCCGCAAGAAGAAGGACAAGGCGTTTCATTCGACCACTCCCAGTTTTCCGCTATGGCTGCCCATGTACCACAGGCGCCCCTTGGCATCGACGATCATCTTGCGTATGCCTTCGTTCTTCGTGGGCAGCGGGAACACGCGGAACTTCTCGCTCTTTGGATCGAACAGCGCGACAGTATCGGTGCCGATCTCGTTCATCCATACCTTGCCGGCACCGTCCACCGTGACCGCATAGGGTTTGCCGGCCTCGCCGGCGGGCGTGTCGTAGCTCTTGATCACTTTCGCCGTCCGGGCATCGATATGGGTCAGCTTGCCGTCGCCGTAGCGCACGACCCACAGCGTGTTGTCCGGGGCGGCGGCGATGCGGCGCGGCAGCGAACCGCGACCGAGGTCGATCTCGGTCACCTTGCCGCTGGCCGCATCGATGCGCCCCACGCGCTGCCCGCTGGCCTGGCAGAACCAGACATTGCCCTGCTGGTCCATCGCCAGCCCGTAGGGGCCGTCGCGGCTGTCGAACTCGGTCATCTTGCGCGTGGCGCGATCGAAACGCGTTACCTTGTCGGCCGACTGGTTGGTAAACCACAGCGCGTTGCGGCCATCGAAGATGATGGTGTGGGGACTGCCGCCGGAGGGCGTCTTGTGCGCCACCATCTGTCCCGGCCGGCCGTCGACGAAGGGAATTTCCAGCAGCGTGCCGTTGCCGTGGCCGGTCATCCAGACCGTGCCCTTTTCATCGACCACGAGGCCGTGCGGACGGGTACCCTCGGGCAAGTCCCATTCGTCGAACTTCTGCGCAGCGGGATCGAAGCGGGCAAGCTTGTTGCCGTGCATGACGGCGATGTACACCCTGCCGTCCGGCGCAGCGGCGGGATCGCGTGCGAATTTCGGGGTGGGCACCGCCCATTCGGAAACCTTGCCGGCGGGTTGCGATACGCCGGGGGCGACGGTGTAGTTGGAGCCGCCGGCGTGAACGACCGCGGGCAGCAGGCAGAGGAACAGAAGCGGGGTCAGGACGGTTTGCATGCTGCGCTCCTTTCTCGGAACGCCTATTGTCGCGCATCCTCTCGCTGCGCGCTCGCCGCGACGGCAGCTTGCTGCACCGCCGGCGCGGCTGCCTTCTCGTCGTACACCTGCTTGTAGTAGCCCCGTGCGATCAGCGCCAGGCCGGCGAGCAGCAGGATCAGCCCGGCCAGCGTGCCCATCCGTTCAATCCTGCGCAGGCGCGCGTGTTCGAGCTGGTCGAGCTTCAGGTCGTAGTCCATGCGGCGCGCCGGCGAGGACAGGACGAGATAAGCCTGGCGCATCTGCTGCAGCCGCAGCTGGTCCTTGCGCCGCAGGGGGCGGTTGCGGTTGTCCGCAAGATTGTCCGCAATATGGGCGTTCAGGCTGTGCCGGTAGCTTTGTTCGATCTCGGAATGGCTGGCTTGTCTCGTCACGCCCAGTTTGTCGTAGTGGGTCTTCATCAGACGCTGTCGCTCCTGCTCTTGGCAAGCGGGCACTTTAGCGAATGCGGAAGCCTGCAACAATCCCGAAGATATGGGAGGCGCGGCGCGCCTGTTTCCAACTGCCAACGCGCCGCCCGCTCGGACTGTCAGCGCGGCCGCGCGAGGTCCATCGTCCAGTAGCTGCGGTAGGTGGACGCATCGTTCCTGGCGCACGCGACGCCGACCTCGGTGAAGTTGGCGCTCATGATGTTGGCGCAGTGATTCGGGCTCTGCATCCAGCCGTTCATGACCTGCTCCACGGTGGGCTGGCCGGCGGCGATGTTTTCGCCGGCGGCGGACCAGCTGTAGCCGGCCGCGGTGATGCGCTGGCTGAAGGTGCGGCCGTCCTTGCTGTTGTGCGCGAAATAGTTGTTGGCCGCCATGTCGGCCGAATGCAGGGCGGCGGCGTCGAACAGCTTTGCGTTCCAGGCGAGGGGCGCAACCGGCTTGTAGTAGGTGTTGCCGCACATGCGGGCGCTGGCGCGCGCCTGGTTGATGCGGTTGAGCATCTCTTCCTGGAAGTTGGAGAGGCCGCAGGTGCGCTCCGCGGGGAGCGAGGCCGAAGGCGCGGGTGCAGGCGCCGGGGCCGGCGTGGGAGCAGGCACAGGCGCAGGTGCGGGCGCCGGAGCGGGCGCGGGTGCCGGGCTGGTCGGGATGGGTACCTTGCCGTCTCCGCCGCAGGCGGCAAGGGCGATGGACAGCGACACTAACGGCAACATGGTAAGGCGATTCAAGGCGGACTCCTGCAAAACGTAGTAAGAACGGGCCGCCGGCGGCGGCCGGCCCCCTTCCCCAGGGGCAAATTCCAGACTGCGCACCGCGTCCGCTAGTTCCTCCTGGAATTACTTTCTTACAAAAACCGCCTGTCGCGCCGGATCGACCTTTCGCGCGGATGCCCTTTACAAACTGCAGGGATGCAACGAAACTGACAAGAACCATTGACACGCATCAACATCGCTGTCGCCCTCGCTTGACAGAAATACACGCCATGACTCAAGACAAACCGGTCCAGATCGCCGCGCTGCGTTTTCTCATCGCGGAAGACGACGAATTCCAGCGCCACTGGCTGCGCGTGATGCTGCAGAAACTGGGTGCGCAGCACATCGTGGAAGCGGAAAACGGCAAGGCGGCACTCGACATCCTGCAAGCGAAGGATGCCGCCATCGACATCAGCTTCATCGACCTGAACATGCCGAAGATGGATGGCATCGAGCTGGTGCGCCACCTCGCCAACAATGACAGCCGGACGGCGATCGTCCTGACCAGCGCGCTCGGTTCGGCGCTGCTGCTGTCGGTGGAAACGATGTCCAAGGCGTACGGCGTGAACCTGCTCGGCACTTTCGAAAAACCCGCCACGCCGGAAGTCCTGCAGGAACTGATCGGCAGTTACCGGCCACCGGCGGCGCGGCCGGTGCGCGAGGGGCCGCCGGCCTTCACGCTGCAGGAAATCCGTGACGGCATCGCCGCCGCGCAGTTCGAGCCTTTCTTCCAGCCCAAGGTGGAACTGGCGACCGGCAAGGTGAAGGCGGTGGAAGCCTTCGTTCGCTGGCGCCATCCGCAGCACGGCCTCGTCACGCCGCCGGCCTTCATTCCGGTGCTCGAAGCCAGCGGCCACATGGAAGACCTGACCTGGCTGGTGGTCGAGCGCGCGATCGCCGCCTGCCGCGGCTGGCACGACAAGGGGCTGTTGCTGTCGGTGTCGATCAACCTGTCGGCGACCTCGCTGGCCGAGCCCGGCCTGGCCGAAAAGATCCTCACGCACATCGCAACGCACGGCATCGAGCCGCAATACCTGACAATCGAGATCACCGAGCTGATGGCGATGACCGACGTGCCGGTCTGCCTGGAAAACCTTGCGCGCCTGCGCATGAAGGGTTTCGGCCTGTCGATCGACGATTACGGCACCGCGCATTCCAATGTGCAGCAATTGCTGCGCATCCCTTTCCTCGACCTCAAGATCGACCGTTCCTTCGTCGCGGGCGCGTCGCACAACAAGCAGATGCACATCGCACTCGGTTCCTGCCTGGAACTGGCGCGCAAGCTGCGCCGCAACTCCGTCGCCGTCGGCGTGGAAACACGCGAAGACTGGGACTTGCTGCGCGACCTCGGTTGCACCTATGCACAGGGCTATTACATCGCCAAGCCGATGGAGCGCGATGCGATCCCCGCGTGGATCGAGGAGTGGTCGCAGTTTTTCTGACCTGGGGGTACACTGCGCGGATTGACCGCAAGGCGTGCTTCCCATGAGATTCGAACACCTGATTGAAATCAACGATCCGCTCAACCCGCTGATCGATCGCCTGTCCCGCGAACAACTCTGGCGCGGCCTCGTGCTGCGCGCGGAAACGCCGATGGACTTCGTGCCCCACCTCGACAACTGCAGCATCCTCGAACGCGGCGAGCTCGGTCTCTCGCGCGAACTGCGCTACGGCGAGCTCGTGGTGCGTGACCGCGTGAGCTTCCATCCGATGCACAAGGTGACCTACCACGTGCCGCAGCAGGAAGGCATTCCGGAATCGCGCCTGACGATGACCATCGAGGAGCCGGAGCCGGACATCCTGTTCGTGCGCTTCGTGTACGACGACGGCGCGAGCGAGGAGCAGGATGCGGCCGAAGCGTTCTACAACGACTTCCGGCGCTCGGCTTACAAGGAGTCCGATATCGATACCATCCGCACGATACGGGAGATGGCGGAAGCGGGGAGGCTGGGGGAATAGTTTTCCCTTCCTCTGACGCCCTGGATCGGGTCTCCGGTTCCCGCCAAGGCAATGATGAATGACGCCCGATCGTGGCGCGGGGAGCCGCGCATTCCGCTTTGGCTCCCCGCTTTGTCCTTCCCGTCGCGGGGAAGGATCGTCAGGCTGTCATGTCAGTGACGCTGCTGCCGCCCCGTCACCCTTTCCGCGCCGTAGCGCACCGCGTCC
>NZ_DASRXF010000034.1:0-46863 GCF_035654295.1 Noviherbaspirillum sp.
TTGCTGCCCATGCCGGCCTCGGTCAGGCCGAGGTGCAAGGGATAGTCGCAGCGGCGGGCAAGTTCGCGATAAACGGCAATCAGGTCCTGCACGCCGGAGACCTTGCAGGACAGGATGATCTTGTCCCCTGCCAGACCGAGCTCTTCGGCACGGCGGGCGTTGTCGATGGCGGAAGTGACCAGCGCTTCATACATTACCGCCTTCGCATCCCACGGCTCGGGGCGCCGCGCGTTTTCGTCCATGATGCGCGCCAGCAGGTCCTGGTCGAGGCTGCCCCAGTTCACGCCGATTCGCACCGGCTTGTCGTACTTGCAGGCCGTCTCGATCATCTGCGCAAACTGCGTGTCGCGCTTGGCGCCCTGCCCCACGTTGCCCGGATTGATGCGGTACTTGGACAAGGCCTGGGCGCATTCGGGAAAATCGTTCAGCAGCTTATGGCCGTTGTAATGGAAGTCGCCGACGAGCGGAACATCGATGCCCATCTTGTCGAGCTGCTCGCGGATGGCGACGACGGCGGCCGCCGCTTCCGGGTTATTGACCGTGATGCGCACGACTTCGGAACCCGCTCGTGCAAGTTCCTTGACCTGGATCGCAGTCCCGATGGCGTCGGCCGTATCGGTGTTGGTCATCGACTGCACGACAACGGGGGCGCCGCCGCCGACCGTCACGGTCTTGCCGGCATAGCGGATTGCAACCGCGCGGGTCATGCGCCTTGCAAGCGGGCCTGAATCGATAGGGGAATTCGAAAATGCCATGCAGAGCCTACTTCACGGTTAAACGGGCAACATTGCTCTTGGAGCTTGCCTTCATTTCCAACGGGGCGCCGCGCAGGGTGGCGTCAACGCCGGCAGCGTTGCCGACGACGACCGAAACCGGCTCGGTCAGCGGGACGGTCTCGGACTCGCCCGCCTTCACGAGGCGGGAAAGCAGCACGCGGTTGTCGCCGCTGCGCCGGATTTCGATCCAGGAATCCTCGCGTACGTTCAGTTGCAATGCATCCTTGCCGCCTGCCGGCGATGCCTCAGCCGCCGCAGCTTGTTCTGGCGCAGCCGGCTGCACAGCCGCTGCCGGCGTCTGCGCAGGAGCTTCCGCTGCAGCCACGGGTGCGCTCGCCTCGGCGGCGGGTGCGGAACGCGATTCGGTTGCTGCATCCGCAGCCGGTTTATCCGAAGCCGTGCCGGCCATGTCGGCCACACCTTCCTTGACGGCAGACGACACTGCCGCCGGTGCGGGCACCTGCTCGCCACCCTGTCGCGTCGACCAGATGCCGACGCCCAGCAATGCAATCAGCAGGCCGCCAACCACCCACTTCGACGATATGCCAGGGCGCTGTTCGGTCAGGGACGGCATGCGCGAATCGGCGAACGGAGTGGACAGCGACTTCTGCGGTGCCAGCGATTCATGCACCAGCACGGTCTCGCCGCCAAGATCGGCAAGCAAGGGCGCCGCGTCGACCTTCAGCAACTTGGCATACGCCCGGACGAAGCCGCGGGTGATGGCCATGCCAGGTAAAGCCGGATAGTCGTCACGCTCGATGGCGAGGATCTGCCTGGGTGCGAGGTTCAACTGGCTCGCAACCTGTTCTACGGTCCAGCCGCGCTCCTCGCGCAAACCAGCAAGGCGTGCACCAGGAGACATCTTCATGGGCGCACCCTCGGCTTCGTTGAAGGCCGGCTGATCGTTTACTCCGGAATCATTCATCAAATGCTCCGCGTTGATACGCCGCGAATTCAGCCGAACCGCCGTGGCGCCGGCGCAATTGCGTGGCCAGGCTGGTCTCGGCCGCACGGTCACCGAGCTTGCGCTCGATCTTGATGGCGAGCCAGAGCACGTCGGCTGTCATGACATCGGTTTTCATCACGCGGCCGATGTAGAAACGTGCCCGTTCGTAATCGCCCTGGTCGTAATAGATACGTGCCAGGTTGGAGTTGGTCGTCGGGTTGCCCGGATCGAACTGGAAGGCCTGCGAAAAATAGCGTTCTGCAGCGGCTCTGTTCTTCAGCTTCATGCTGCAGATGCCCGCGTTGTTCAGCGCCTTGGCCGGCGACTGGTAAGTGCGGTTCTTCAGTGCAGCGTCGAAATAGGCGATGGAATCCTTCTCCCGGCCGTTCTGGCACAGGAACCATCCATAGTTGTTATTGAATTCGGGGTTGTTCGGGGCGAGCCTGATCGCCTGCTGGAAGTTTTCTTCCGCCAGCTTGATTTCACCCATGTCCATGTAGATCAGGGCGCGCATGACGTACGCCTCGGCGAATGCCGGGTCTGCCGCCAGTGCCTGCCTGATCTCGTCCAGCGCAACCGCCATCTGGCGCTGCTCGTAGTAGCCGACAGCAAGCTGCAGGCGGATACGCGCGCGGCGCTGGTTGTCGGTCTGGTCGGCGATTGCCGGCGCCTCCGCGGCGGGCGTCGCGCCCGGACCGGACGCGCAGCCAGCAAGCAGACCCGCAGTCGCAGCAGCAAGCGCGAGCAACATCTTTACCCGAATTGTCGTCACCTGGGCACCTCGACGATACGGCCAAAATTCTTTCCGAACTTTTTCTGATATTCAGCCATTTTCTGCATGCGCTCCTGCACGCGGGTACGATCCTGCACCTCGCCGGCGAGCTGACCGCAGGCGGCGTCGATATCGTCGCCGCGGGTCTTGCGTATCGTTGTGACGATGCCGGCGTCGATCAGGATCTGCGCGAACGCCTTGATACGGACATTATTGGAGCGCGTCAGCCCGGATTCCGGGAAGGGATTGAACGGAATCAGGTTGAACTTGCACGGTACGGATTCGCCGCCGTTCTGCACCAGCGCAACCAGTTCGCGCGCGTGGGCATCGGTATCGTTGACGCCATCCAGCATGCAGTATTCGAAGGTGATGAAATCGCGCGGCGCAAACTCGAGGTAGCGGCGGCACGCGGCCATCAGGTCCTTCAAGGGATATTTCTTGTTGAGCGGCACGAGGCCGTCGCGTAACGCATCGTTGGAGGCGTGGAGCGAGACTGCCAGGGCAACCGGGCAATCCTGCGAGAGCTTGTCGATCATCGGCACCACGCCGCTGGTCGACACGGTTACGCGCCGGCGCGAAAGGCCGTAGGCGTTATCGTCGAGCATCAGCTTGAGCGCCGTCACGGTCGGCTCATAGTTGAGCAAGGGTTCACCCATGCCCATCATCACCACGTTGGTGATCTGGCGCTCGCCTTTCGGCCCGGGCTCGATTCCCTTGGAGCGGCGCAGCTCGAACTCGGCCATCCATAGCTGTCCGATGATCTCGCCCACCGTCAGGTTGCGGCTGAAGCCCTGCTTTCCCGTGGAGCAGAAGCGGCAGTTGACGGCGCAACCCGCCTGCGTCGAGATGCACAGCGTGCCGCGGTTCTCTTCCGGGATGAAAACGGTTTCGACCGCATTGCCCTGCCCGACGTCCAGCAGCCACTTGCGCGTGCCGTCGGCGGAAATGTGATCGCTGATGATGCCGGGAGCGGCGATGGTCGCGCGCGACTTGAGCTTGTCCCGCAAGGACTTTGCGAGATCGGTCATCGCATCGAAATCGCTGGCGCCGAACTGGTGGATCCAGCGCTGCAATTGCTTGGCGCGAAACGGCTTCTCACCCAACTCGCCGCAATAGGCGACAAGTTGCGCGGGATCGAGATCCAGCAAGTTGGTGAGAGCCATCATAGGAGTATTTCATTCCTGCGTTCATCCTTGAAAGTAAACGATCGATCAAGGTGAACGCATTGTCAAATTAGCGGGAGTAAACGTTCAGCGCCGGGAAAAAGTACGCGATTTCCACTTTGGCGGTGTCGGCGCCGTCGGAGCCGTGCACTGCATTGGCGTCGATGGAATCGGCGAAGTCGGCGCGGATGGTGCCCTTGTCAGCCTTCTTCGGGTCGGTCGCGCCCATCAGTTCGCGGTTCTTGGCAATCGCGTTTTCGCCTTCCAGGACCTGGATCATCACCGGGCCGGAAACCATGAAGTCAACCAGGTCCTTGAAGAAAGGACGCTCACGGTGCACGGCGTAGAAGCCTTCTGCTTCGGCGCGGGACAGTTGGGCCATACGCGCAGCAACGACCTTCAGACCGGCGTTTTCGAAGCGGGTGTAAATTTGGCCGATAACGTTCTTTGCGACTGCGTCCGGTTTGATGATCGACAGGGTGCGTTCGATTGCCATCTGTAAAAACTCCAATAAAAAGAATGGGTTAAGGTTATCAATTGAGAAATCAACTAACCTTCTATTGTAGCACGAAAGCCCTTTTCCCAGTCCATTTGACCGCGGCCTTCCGAACTTCCCTCCGGCACGCACGTCCTATACTGTAGTTGCACATGTTATGCTTTTGCCACTCAACCCTGTGCAAAACGTCTATCGGAGGCAATATGGACCAAAACCTGCAGCACACCTACAGCGCGCCGTCAGAAGCCCTGGTCGTCCGCAATCGCGTATTGCGCAATACCTACTGGCTGCTCGCGCTCTCGATGGTGCCGACTGTCCTCGGCGCGTGGCTGGGCGTCCAGTTCAAGTTTTCCTTCTTCGCCGGCAGCCCGTTCATCGGACTGGCAGTTTTCCTGGCCATCGCTTTTGGTTTCTTCTATGCAATTGAAAAGACCAAGAATTCCGGCCTCGGCGTAGTCATCCTGCTGGGATTCACCTTCTTCATGGGCTTGATGCTGTCCCGGCTGATCGGGCACATTCTCGGCTTTTCGAACGGCGCATCCCTCATCATGACCGCGTTCGGCGGTACGGCCGTCATTTTCGCCGCAATGGCATCGATCGCCACTGTATCCAAGCGCGATTTTTCCGGCATGGGCAAGTGGCTGTTCGCCGGCGTCCTCGTCATCCTGGTGGCGGCACTGGCGAATGCCTTCCTCCAACTTCCGGCGCTCTACCTGGCGGTTTCCGTGCTCGCCATCGGCATCTTCTCGGCCTTCATCCTGTATGACGTACAACAAGTGATTAATGGCGGCGAAACCAACTACATTACGGCAACGCTGGCTATCTACCTCGACGTGTACAACATTTTCAGCAATCTGCTGGCGCTGCTCGGCATCTTCGGCGGCGATAACGACTGACCGGCCTTCGGCCTCTCCGGAAGCCGGCTGCAATGCCGGCTTTTTTGTTGCCCGGAAGATTCTTAAGACGGCAGTTCGAACACCGCGATGGATTCCACGTGGGCGGTATGCGGGAACATGTTGACCACGCCTGCCTCCCGCAAGATGTAGCCACCCTGGTGGACGAGATAGCCCGCATCGCGCGCAAGCGTTGAGGGACTGCAGGACACGTAGACGATGCGTTTCGGCTTCATGTCCGGCTGCTGCTCGCCGAGAGCGACAATGGCCTGGCACACCGCGATCGCGCCTTCGCGCGGCGGATCGATCAGGACGCGGTCGAAACGGCCCAGCGCGGCGAAATCCTCTGCCGTCGCTTCGAAGAGGTTGCGGCAATGGAAAGTGGTCTTCTTGTCCACTCCATTCGCGCGCGCATTGTCCAGCGCGCGCTCGGTCAGCGCCGTGCTTCCTTCGATACCCACCACTTCCCTTGCCTGGGTGGCAATAGGCAAAGTGAAATTTCCCAGCCCGCAGAACAGGTCGGCCACGCGCTCTCCCGGCTGTACATCCAGCAGCCGCAAAGCCTTGGCGACCAGCACGCGGTTGATATGGTGGTTGACCTGGGTGAAGTCGGTTGGCTTGAAGGGCATGCGCACGCCGAACTCCGGCAATACATACTCGAGCCGGACATCGGTCGGATAGAACGGGTAAACGGTATCCGGCCCCTTCGGCTGCAGCCACCACTGGACCCGGTATTCATCCGCGAAGGCGCGCAGCTTTTGCTCGTCTTCGGCGGTCAAGGGCGCCATGATGCGCAGCACGAGGGCCGTGACGCTTTCGCCCACCGCAAGTTCGATCTGGGGCATCTGATCGAAGATCGACAGGGATTCCACCAGGCGGCGCAGCGGGACCAGCATGGCCGAGACGTGCGGCGGCAGGATCTCGCAGGTCTTCATGTCGGCGATGTACGAGGATTTCCGCTCGTGAAAGCCGACCAGCACGCCGCCCTTCTTCTGCACGTTGCGCACCGACAGGCGGGCGCGATAGCGATAGCCCCAGGTCGGTCCGTAGATCGGGCGCATCATCCGCTCCGCCCGCACCTTCCCGATATGCCACAGATTATCCTCCAGCACGCGCTGCTTGATCGCGACCTGCGCCGCGGGTTCGAGGTGCTGCATCGCGCAGCCGCCGCAAATGCCGAAATAGGTGCACTTGGGCGCAACGCGCAGCGCAGATTCGCGTTGCAGTGCGGTCAACGTGGCCGCCTCCCACTTCGGTTTCTTGCGGAAGGACTGGAAGCTCACGCGCTCCCCCGGCAAGGCTCCTTCAACGAAAATGACCTTCCCCGGCGTGCCGTCTTCGTTGCTCAAATGGCCGACTCCGCGGCCTTCCATGTCGAGGGATTCGATGTCGATGATGTTCTGCTGCATGACTAAAATGAAATGCCGGACGCGTGCGGCCCGGGGAATTGACAGTTCGGAATACGTTGTAGCGGTCTCAGGCGGTCTGCCAGGCGGCGAGATACTCTTTCCAGTGCGGGCCGTCGAGCGACGCGAGCGATGACCTGACAAGGCCGATTTCGGTATTGTACGCCTCGCGCGACATGGCGCCGCGCATCAGCAGGTAGCGGCAATAGACGAGGTAAGTGTTGACCACGTCGGTTTCGCAATAGTCGCGGATCTCGTTGAGGCGCCCCTCCTGGTAGAGCGTCCACACCTGGGAGCCGTCCACGCCCAGCTTTCCGGGGAAGCCGCAGAGCTTGGCGAGGTCATCGAGCGGCGCATTGGCGCGGCCGGTGTACAGCGCGAGCAGGTCCATCAGGTCGAGGTGACGCGTGTGGTAGCGGCTCAGGTAATTGTTCCACTTGAAGTCGCGGTCATCGTCGCCCATCTCCCAGTAGCGGGACGCGGTCACGCCATTAATCATGGCGCGGTAATGCAGGACAGGCAGGTCGAAGCCGCCGCCATTCCAGGACACCAGTTGCGGCGTGTACTTGTCGATGATGCGGAAAAAGTCGTTGACCAGCTTCGGCTCCTGGTCCTCGAGAGTGCCGAGCGAACGGACGCGAAAACCCTCGTCGTCGCGGAAGACGCAGGAAATCGCAGCTACCCGGTGCAGGTGATGCTGCAGGAACTCGGAGCCCGTTTTCTCACGCCGCTGTGTGAAGGCATGCGCCGCGACTTCCGCGTCGGTCATCGCCGGCGGATGGCCGTTCAGGGCACGCAAACCGGGGACATCGGGAATCGTCTCGATGTCGAAGACCAAAACAGGAATCACAACAACGCGTCCTTGCCGACGCCGCGCGCAGTCAGTGCGCGCTTGAGCTTGACCAGCGCCTCTTGCTGAATCTGGCGCACGCGCTCGCGCGTGACGCTCATTTCCGCCGCCAGTTCTTCCAGGGTTGCCGGATCGTCGTTATCCAGCCCGAAACGGCGGACGATGACGACACGCTGCTTGTCCGGCAGCTTCTTGAGCCAGTCGCGGACGAGGACGGTCATTTCATGGTGCTCCGCGCGCGAGTCCGGGCCGTCTTCCACGTCGCCCGGCAGCATGTCCATCAGGCTGGCCTGCGGATCGTTGTCGAGCGGCGCGTCGAGAGAGGTCGCATGTTCGGACAGTGCGAGGATATCCTGCACGTCTTCCACCGGACGGTCCACCAGGTGCGCGATGTCTTCCGCCGTGGCGTCCTTGCCGTCGTGGTGCTGCGCTTCCAGGTGATATTTCGCACGCAGGATCTGGTTCAGTTCACGCACCATGTGCACAGGAAGGCGAACGGTACGTGCCTGGTTCATGATGGCGCGCTCGATACTCTGGCGAATCCACCACGTTGCATAGGTTGAGAATCGAAAACCGCGCTCGGGCTCGAACTTGTCGATGGCGCGCATCAAGCCCAGATTGCCTTCTTCGATGAGATCGAGCAGCACCACGCCGCGGTTGATGTAGTGCTTGGCGATCGACACAACCAGGCGCAGGTTATGTTCGATCATCTTCTGGCGCGCTTCGAAGTTGCCCTGCTTGGCAAGCGTCGCGTAGCGGACCTCTTCCTCGACCGTGAGCAAGGGCCGCGCGCCGATCTGGTTCAGGTAATGCTGCGTCGTGTCGGTGGACAGTTCGGCCGCCAGCACCGTCTTCAGTTCGTCCACAGGATCGGCGGCGGAGGCTGTTCCTTCCGCGCGCTCACCCTCGCCGTCGTCGATCAAGCCGCCCTCGTCTTCGGTGCCGTTAAGCGGCATATCGTCGGAAATATCGTCCGATGGCGTATCGTCGTCGAGAGGATCGTGTGGAGTGCGATTCATTTAGCGGCTTGGCAAAAATTTTGACGGATCGACGGGCTTACCTTGCTGGCGAATCTCGAAATGCAGTTTTACCTCATCCGAATCGGAATTTCCCATTTCTGCAATTTTCTGGCCTTTGGTCACATTTTGATCCTCTTTTACGAAGATGGTTTTGTTGTGCGCATAGGCCGAAAGCAGATTGTTGGAATGTTTGACAATCACGAGATTGCCGTAACCGCGGATGCCGCTTCCAGCATACAGCACTTTGCCGGATCCCGCCGCTAAAACCGGCTGCCCCATCTTGCCGGCAATATCGATGCCCCTCTTGCCTTCGCCGAAGTGACTGATGATCTTGCCTTCGGCCGGCCAGACCCATGCGATGTTCTCGTCCTCGGTAGCGGGAACCGGCGCGGTTTCAGGCCCTTTCTCCGCCGGCTTCGCCTGTTCCGGCCGCGGCGTGGCCGTTGCCGCAGGCGGTGCCTCGGGCTTTTGCAATTCCGCCAACGCGGATTCCGAATAGGGGCGCTTATCGCCCTTCGGCGTGGTCTTGTTCGGAACAGCGCCACCCGGACCCGGGGTCAGCGGTCGAACCTCCACGCCGGACGAAGTAGCGACGCTGCCGGTTTGCGCGGCGCCTTCCGGCGGCAGTACGCGCAATACCTGGTCAACCTTGATGTCGTTCGGATTGGCAAGATTGTTCCAGGCGACGAGGTCGCGATAATTCTGGCCGAAGTCCAGGGCAATCTGGATCAGCGTATCCCCCTTGCGCACCGTGTAGTAGCCGCGCTCGGACTGCTTGGGAGCAGCCGTTGACGGCATCGGCTGAGTTGCGGGCTTGGGCGGCTCCGGCGGCTTCACCGTCACCGGACGATCGATCACCGGCGCGGGCTGGCGCGGTGCAGTCGTACACGCGGCGATCAGCACCGGCAAGGCAGCCAGAAAAACAAGTCGTGCTTTTTTCATTCTCATAAAGTTAACAATTTGGCGACGAACTGTCGGCATGCGTTTCAATCTGAAACAGGATCACGCAACACCGGGACGCAACGGAACGAAGTGGCAATCTTCCAGCGTCGTGTTCGTCCACTCGAACTTCCCGACCCGCTCGATGAGCTGAAGGACCTGGTGGCGGGCGCCGACCGGCGCCACGAGCCTTCCGCCGATGCTGAGCTGTTCGAGCAGTGCCTGCGGAACCTCAAGCCCCGCAGCGGCCAGGATGATACCGTCGAACGGGGCAACCTGAGGCAGCCCAAGCATACCATCTCCATAGTGCAGGCGGATGTTCGCAATCCGCAGCGGACGCAGGTTCGACTTGGCCAGTTCGTGCAAGGGCTTGATGCGCTCGATCGAATAAACCTCCTTTGCCACGAGCGACAGCACGGCCGCCTGGTAACCGCAGCCGGTGCCGATCTCCAGCACCTTGTCCAGCACGCCGCCGTTGGCGTTGGCACGCATCACCTCGATCATCCGCGCCACGATGTAGGGCTGCGAAATCGTCTGGTGATGGCCGATCGGCAGCGATGCATCGATATAGGCCTGGCTCGCCAGCGCAGGCTGGACAAAGAGATGGCGCGGCACGGCATCCAGTGCCGCCAGCACCTTCGCATCCTTGACGCCCTGCCTGGCCACGCGCGCAACCATCGCCGCGCGCACGGCATCCGAAACCAGCGGCTCAGACCGTACGACTGGCGCGACCGGGGCAGCGGGTTGTGACGCGCGTGCCGGGGGAGCCGGCGCCGCACTCGCGCGAACCCGGGCAATATTCTGCGCGGCGTTCTGTGTGGCGGTCTGAGGTGTCGCAACCTTCTGCGAAGACGGCTCCGCACGGCCGGTCTTTGCCGGCTTCTCGACAACGGACGATAGCGGCAACGGAAAGCGCTTGTCCCCGGTTGTCATGACAATCCTTTTTTCAGCACCTCTAGCTGGGAGGTGTGCGTCAAGTCGATCTGCAACGGCGTCACCGACACATAACCCTGCGAGACTGCGTGGAAGTCGGTGCCTTCGCCGGAATCCTTGGCCTTGCCCGCGGGCCCGATCCAGAAGATCTGGCGCCCGTGCGGATCCTCGGTCTTGATGACAGGTTCCGACTCGTGGCGTTTGCCGAGCCGGGTGGCGCGCAAGCCCTTGATCTCTTCGTAAGGCAGGTTCGGGATATTGATGTTCAGCAGATAGGGCTGCTGCAGCATGCCGAAGTCACGCTCGACGAATTCGCGGGCGATGCGGGCAGCGGAATCGACGTGCGCCCAGCCCTTCTCCACCTGCGAGAACGCAATGGCAGGTATGCCGAAGAGGAATCCTTCGGTCGCCGCGGCAACCGTGCCGGAATACAGCGTGTCGTCGCCCATGTTCTGCCCCTGATTGATGCCGGACACGATGAGGTCGGGCTTGAAGGCCAGTCCGCCGGTCAGCGCGACGTGGACGCAGTCGGAGGGGGTGCCGTTGACGAAATAGAAACCGTTTTCCGCGCGGTATACCGAGAGCGGCCGGTCCAATGTCAAGGAGTTCGAACTTCCGGAGCGGTTGCTGTCGGGAGCAACTACCACAACTTCTGCAATGGGCCTGAGCGCATCTGCCAGGGCGATGATTCCTGGCGCAAGGTAACCATCGTCGTTACTAACGAGAATTTTCATAAGCGAATTCTAACCGAAGGGATCATCCCGCCCGGCGTTGTTGTTGACATTTTGCGGCACAGGAATAAAATGAAACGACCGTTCTTTTTTAGCCCAAAACCATCAAGGAGACATAATGAAAGCGATCGTCTGCAAAACCTGGGGACTGCCGGACACACTGGTTGTGGAAGACTTGCCTGATGCCGTCCCGGGACCTGGCGAGGTCGCGATCGATGTCCATGCGGCAGGCGTCAATTTTCCCGACGTGCTGATCATCCAGAACAAATACCAGTTCAAGCCGGAATTGCCGTTCACGCCGGGCAGCGAGCTTGCCGGCGTGGTACGCGCGGTGGGCGAAGGCGTTTCGCATTACAAGCCCGGCGACAAGGTGCTTGCCTTCGTCAACCTCGGTGCTTTTGCGCAGCAGATCTCGGTGCCGGCAAAGGCGGTCGTGCCGCTGCCACCGGGCCTGGATTTCGACACGGCCGCAGCCTTTACGCTGACTTACGGAACGTCGCACCACGCCGTTGTCGACCGCGCGCAGCTCAAGGCTGGTGAGACCATGCTGGTCCTAGGTGCCGCGGGAGGCGTAGGGCTTGCCGCAATCGAGATCGGCAAGGCGCTGGGTGCACGGGTAATCGCGGCGGCGTCGACGGACGAAAAGCTCGCCGTGTGCAAGGAGCACGGCGCGGACGCGACGATCAATTACACGAACGAAGACTTGCGCGAGGCGATCAAGGCCGCGACGGATGGCAAGGGTCCGGATGTGATCTACGATCCGGTCGGCGGCATTTATGCCGAGCCGGCATTCCGGTCCATCGCCTGGCGCGGCCGGTATCTAGTCATCGGTTTCGCCAACGGCGAAATCCCGAAACTGCCGCTCAACCTCCCGCTCCTGAAGGGGGCTTCTCTTGTGGGTGTCTTCTGGGGCGAGTTCGCCAAGCGCGAACCGAAGGCAAACCTGGCGGGCATGATGCAGTTGATGGGCTGGATGGCAGAAGGAAAGATCCGGCCGCACATCTCCGGCCGCTATGCACTCGCCGATACCCCGAAGGCGCTCAATGACATGGCCGCCCGAAAGGTGACCGGCAAGGTGGTGATTCAGCCGCAGAAGTAAGCAGCCCTGCCCTCCTGCCCATGCGCGGGAGGGCTAATCCCCCTCGGCGAGGATCTGGTGCACGTAGGCTGACAGGATCAGCCGGTCGTGGATAGAGACATCGAGGAATTCAAAGCCGTGCTTGTAGCCGTCGCCCCCTTCGGCCGGCGCGACGGACCGCAGCGCCGTCCTCAGGTTAAGGAACTCGTCCTGCCCCGCTGCATGGACCTTGAATTTGATCTGACCCTCTTCCCCCTTCTGTCCGAGAATCTGCTTCAGCGTGCCCGAAGCGCCGCCCATGCTGAGGTCGGTGAGCACCGCCGCGCCCGTTCGCTCCGGGTTATCCAACGTCACCGCGGCAATCAGCTTGACCGCCGCGCGCACACCGCGGCGCACAACCGTGCAGCGGACTTCCTTCGGAAAACCCAGATGCAGGTAGGGATGCGGGGAATGGACGGACTTCACAGCTGAAGTCACGAAGGCATATGCCTTCTTGCCGGAGAACGCGCGCACGATGAAGGTCTGGCCGTCCCGCACGAACTCCAGCTTGCCGTCGACCGACGGCGCCGTGACCAGGACAGTCTTGTTGCGGACGAAGCCGATCAGGCGGACGGTATAGCGGATCGCCGGATTGTCGATCTGCTGCAAATAGAGCGTCTCGCCGACATACCAGCGCACGTCATCCATGCCGACGACCACTTCCTTGCTTGCATTGGCGGCCGCGGCATCGGGCGGCGTTTCCGTCGCCATGGCCGGACGCCGTGAGGTCCCGGCCAGCAACGGGTCCCTCGCCGGTTTGGGGGCCAGGTCCCATGCCGAGTCCTGGATGAAGCCGTTGTTGATCAGCCCGTCGAGCTGGCTCTGGCTCTCCACCACGCAGCCCGCCGCGAGAAGAAGGTTGCCGTGCCAGTCGTAGACCGCCTGAGGCAATGGCTTGCCCACTGCAAGGTCGGCGCCACGCACAGGAACCAAAGAAACCACCGGATCAGCCATGTCCCCTCTTCATTTGCACATGCGGTTACCGCGCACATCGCACGCCGGAAAGTATAGCGAGTCCGTGCATGCGTTTCGGGGACAATGTTACCTTAACCAACCTGCATTGTTGGTGCGTCCTGCTGTGCGTTGCTGAAAAAGGCCTTCGCCACGTTGGCGTCGCGCGTGCGGCTGAAAGGCGGCAGGCTTTGCCAGATGCGCCGGCCGTATGGCTTGGAGATAAGGCGCGGATCGCAGATCATGAGCACGCCGCGGTCCGTTTCGTCGCGGATCAGGCGCCCCGCCCCCTGCTTGAGATTGATGATGGCAGCCGGAAGCTGGTGGTGCACGAAGCCGTTCAGCCCCTTCCGCTCCAGCGCATCGATGCGTGCCGCGAGCACCGGATCGTCAGGCGGTGAAAACGGCAGCTTGTCGATGATGACGAGCGAGAGCGCGTCGCCACGCACGTCCACGCCCTCCCAGAAACTCTGGCTGCCGATGAGCACGGCATTCCCGGCCGCGCGAAAACGGTCGAGCAGCTCGGTGCGGCCCGCCTCTCCCTGCACGAACAAGGGAAACGGCAGCTTGCGCTTGTCGAATTCTTCCCGCAGCCGCTCAGCAGCGCGGTTGACCGCGCGTATCGTCGTGCACAAGAGGAAAGCCCGGCCACCGGACGCCTCGATCATGGGCAGCGCCGCATCGATCACCGCGTCGGTGTAATCCAGGGAGTTCGGCTGCGGCAGGTTCTCGGGAACGTACAACAGGCCTTGCTTACCGTAGTCGAAGGGGCTCGGCCATGACTGTGCCGGCTCGTTCCACAACCCCATCTGCGAGGCATAGTGGTTGAAATCGTTCTTCACCGCGAGCGTGGCGGAGGTGAATATCCAGGCTCGCGGCGATCCCTCGCGCTGCTTGCTGAAGATCGGCGCAATCGACAAGGGTGTCTGGTGCAACTGGAGGGAAGATGAAAAGGCTTCCACCCAAAGCACGCGCTCCTTTTCCGGGGTCAGCGTGTCCGGGTTGGCAGATTGTGCGCCCTCCCATGCGGCCAGCTTGTCCGACAATTCGATGGCCCGCGTGCGGCATTGTTCGATGGTTTCCGCGCGCTCGGCCTGCGTTTCCAGCACGGCGATCATGCCGTGCAGCTCATCCTGCAGCTTTTCGAGCGCCGGGAAAAAGGGACTGGAGGCGGCGATCTGGTTCGCGGCGAGCCGCATGACATCCTGGGGAAAGGCAAGCCGGAGGTCGCGTGCCGCGCGCTCCACCGTCGAGACCACTTTCGCCCAGTCCGCTCCGTCGCGGGCATGCGCCAGGCCCTCGGCGAGCACGTCGCGGCACAATTCGAGGACCTGGGATGTTGAAACCGTCTCGCCGAAGAACAAGGTTGCCGTTTCCGGCAGCTGGTGCGCCTCATCGAAGATGACTGTGTTCGCCGATGGCAGCAGTTCGGCGACGCCGGTATCCCTGAGCGCCACGTCGGCGAAGAAGAGATGGTGGTTGACCACGACGACATCGGCCTGCTGCGCTTCCTTGCGCGCCTTCATGACGAAGCAGTCCTGGTAGTACTGGCACTCGGCGCCCATGCACGTGTCGCGCGTCGAGGTGACGAGATTCCACACGCTCGCCGACTCGGGGACGCGGGATAGCTCGGCCTTGTCGCCGGAGCTGGTGGTCTTCACGAAGCGCGAAATTTCGCGCAGGTAGCCGACGTCCTCGCGCGAGGTCAGGCGCCCGTTCTGCAGCGTACGCTCGAGATGGAAGTGACAGACATAGTTGGCGCGCCCCTTGAGCAGCGCAACCGACACCGGCGCGCTGAGCGCCTTGCGCACGGTCGGGATGTCGCGCAGGTAGAGCTGGTCCTGCAGGTTCTTGGTGCCTGTCGAGAGGATGACCTTCCCGCCCCACAGCAGGGCGGGCACGAGATAGGCGAAGGTCTTGCCGGTTCCGGTGCCTGCTTCGGCGATCAGGGCCGACTGGCTGGCGATCGCCGAGGCAATCGCTTTCGCCATTTCGGTCTGTGACTGGCGAGGCCGAAAGCCGGCCACCGCCTGGCTGAGCGGCCCTTCGATATCAAACAACTGCTCGATGTCGGCGTCGTGGATGCCCGGGTCGGGCGTCGGTGCGGAATTGTCGGTCAAAGCGGTGCGGCGGGCGGGTGATGAAGCGGTCCCGGCGGATCACGCAGGGATATCCGGGACGAGTTGCATTTTCAACAAGGTTATATGATCCTTCAGCTGGAGCTTGCGTTTCTTCAGACGCCGCAACTGGATCTCATCGTGCAGGACATCACGCGCAAGCAGTTCGATCACTGCGTCGAGATCGCGATGTTCTACCTCCAGTTCGACGATTCTTCGCTGTATCTCTTCTGATGGAATCATGATGTCGTTGTTGAATGCGCTCAGTAACTTGTATTTTAAGAGTGAATACCCGGCGCGGCTAGCACTCTTGCACGACGATGCCTATCGGCAACACTACCCCGTGTGTATGAACAAGCATGAAGAGTTGTAACAAAAGGGAACAAGGGTACGTGCGAAATTTTTCGCATGCAATAATTTTTCCCGTCGAAGCGTACTTCCTCCCCCATGAGCCCCTACAAGATCGAAGCAGGCACAGGGCAGCATATCGGCGACCGCAAGGAGCAGCAGGACCGCGCAGCACTGTTCGCCGCCCCGAGAGCGCCCGGTTATGTCCTGGCCATCCTGGCCGACGGGATGGGTGGAATGAGCGGCGGCGCCTTGGCCGCCGAGCAGGTCATCCGTACCGCGAAACAAGCCTTTGACCACTTCTCCCCGTTAACCGACGACGTCGGCAAGATGCTTGAAACGATCGCGCACGATGCGCATACGATCATCAAGCTGACATCCTTCTCCTCGGAGAAAAATCCGCACAGCACGATGGTCGCGCTCGTGATCACCCCTGAACGCAGCGCGGTGTGGGCGCATGTGGGCGATTCCCGCCTGTACCGCTTCGACGGGCCGAATTGCACCGAACGGACAGTAGACCACTCCTATGTTGAAATGCTGGTGCGCGAGGGCAAGCTGTCCCGGGAAGAAGCACGGAACCATCGTCTCTCGAATGTGCTTGTCAGTGCGCTCGGCTCCCATGACCGGGAGCCGCAGGTCACGCTGCGCAGGGTTGACGGACTGAAGGCCGGCGACGCCTTCCTGCTATGCTCGGACGGCCTGTGGCATTACTTCTCGGATGCCGAACTCGGTGCCGCCATTGCGATGAATTCTCCCCGCCAGGCATCGGAAATGCTGATCTCCAAGGCGCGCGAAAGGACGACGGACGCGGCAGGAGACAACTGCACGCTCGCGATCGTCAAACTGGCCGAAGTGCCCGCCGAGCCCAAGGCTTATTCCATCGGAAAAATGAAGCGCGCAGTGTAAAAGCACGTTACTCTGCCTTCCCGTTGCGCTTGCGCTCTTTTTCCGCCTTGCGCTCGGCGACCTTTCTCTGCCGTTCCAGCGCTTCCTGCTGCTTGCGTTCGTAGGCGGCGATGTTCTCGGCACGCTTGGCGGCGTCGGCCGCTTCCTCGGCCTGCCGCTGCTTCATCTTTGCCTCATGCTTTTCGACGCGGTCGTCGAAGATCGTCGTCTGCACCTTCCCCGGCGGATTTGCGGGCGCGTCGGCCTTCGATCCGGGGTCGGCGCCGGGCATGCGGCCATCCCTCTCCTGCCGCTCCTGCCGCTCCTGCCGTTCCTTCTCATCCTTTTCCATGCGTTCGGCAAGCGCCTTGTCGCGCTCCGCCACGCGGGCCTGGCGCTTGAAGGCATTGGCCTCGATTTCCACAGGACGCACCGCCGCCAGCGCAGCACGCCGGCGCTCCTTTGCCTGCTCGATGCAGGAAGTGGCGAAGAACTTCGGATGACATCCCTGCTCATCGGCCAGGTAACGCGCTTCGATGCCGGCGCGCTCAGCCGACGCATCCGCCAGCGCAATGTCAGCCTCACTGACGGAACGGATCGAACCGGGCGGAAAACGCTTGGATACGCTTGCACGTGCTTCGGCGGTGGTCTGTGCAAGCGACGACGTTCCGGAGAGCCCCGCCATCAAGGCGAGAGCGATGGTGATTGTGCAAGTACGCATTCCTGGGCCCCTGTTCATGCCGAATGTCATGCCAGTGATCCGGCGACGTCGCGCCGCTCGCTTTCCATGTATTCCGCGGACTGCATTTCGATGATGCGCGATACCGTCCGATGGAATTCGTTTGCCAGCATGCCTTCCGTATAGAGTTGATCGGGTTCGACCTCGGCGGACATCAGGAGTTTGACCTTGTGGTCGTAGAGGACGTCGACCAGCCAGGTGAAGCGCCGCGCCTCGGAGGACATGGCGGCCGACATCCGTGGCACCGAGGAAAGTATCACCGTGTGGAATTGGCTCGCAATCTCCAGGTAATCGTTCTGCGAACGCGGCCCGCCGCACAGGGTGGCAAAATCGAACCAGATGACGCCGCCGGCGCGACGCAGCGCCTTGATATCGCGCGCCTCGATGCGGATGTGCGGATCCTCGTCCGCGGTTTCGGCCAGGTTGGCGAACGCATTGCGCAGCGCATGGTCGGCGGCGGCCCCCAGCGGCGTGTGATAGGCCTCGACCTGCTCCAGCACCCTCTTGCGGTAATCGACACCCGCATCGACGTTCATCACATCGAGCCTTTCCTTGAGCAAGCCGATCGCCGGCAGGATGCGGTCGCGATGCAATCCGTCAGGATACAAGGCATCCGGCACGTAATTCGACGTCATGACGAAGGTCACGCCGTTATCGAACAGTGCCTTGAGCAGGTTATAGAGGATCATCGCGTCGGCGATGTCCGACACGTGGAATTCGTCGAAGCAGATCAGGCGGTACTTCTTCGCGATGCGTCGCGCCACTTCATCGAGCGGGTCGGCCATGCCTTTCAGGTCGTCCAGCTGGCGGTGCACCCCGCGCATGAATTCGTGGAAGTGCAGGCGCGTCTTGCGCACCACGGGCACGACCGAATAGAAGCTGTCCATCAGAAAGGATTTGCCGCGCCCGACACCGCCCCACATATACAGGCCCCGCGGAACTTCCGGCCGGCTGATCAACCGTTTCAAGCGGTTCGACCGCTGCGACTTGTAGGCGACCCATTCGTCATAGCACTGCTGCAGCCGTTCCACTGCCCGCAACTGCGCCTCATCCGATTGATAGCCGCGCTGCGCGAGCGCGTGCGCGTAAAACTCCCTGACGTTCATATCGACTATTTCGTTGGTTGCTGCCGTCCATGCAGGCTCGCGCCCGACATGAAAATGGGCGAGAGTGTCTCGCCCATTCATGCTGATCGTTGAAACCCGGCAATTCGCGACAATTATGCCTGTATTGCCCGAAGTCGACAGGCGCGCCCCGTCCGGCTTACTGGGGATTCATGTCGACGGTCACCCTCGATGGATACGTGCCGCCGCCGAAACGGACAGGAAAGCTCAATCCCACGCCGACACCGACGTTACCGCCTCCCCCGCCGACCCCGACACCCATGCTGGAGCCGTAGGGATTCGAAGGACGGAAGACGATTTCGGACGTCCGGAAGCCAGGCTTGTTGCAGATCACCCGCAGGTCCCCGTTGGCACTGCCGATGTTCAGGGATGCGGGCGTCACCACGTTCCAGTTGCCGGACCCGGTGCTGACCGCACAATTCGCACCGGTCACCGGCTGTCCGCGCGATACGGTTTCAACCGCGATCACGCCGTCACTCGATCCTGTCGTGGCACATGCGGCGATTGCAAGCGGCAGCAACAGGATCAGGTGACGCATGCGTGGCTCCTTAGAAGTTGAGCGACCTCTTGTCGACCGCCAGTGCGGCTTCCTTGGTCGCCTCGGACAAGGAAGGGTGAGCGTGGCAGATACGGGCGATGTCTTCCGACGAAGCACGGAATTCCATCGCGACGACCGCTTCCGAAATCAGTTCGGAAGCCATCGGCCCGACGATGTGCACGCCGAGGATCTCGTCCGTCTTGGCATCGGCCAGGAACTTCACCATGCCGGAGGTATCGCCGAGGGCGCGTGCACGGCCGTTGGCCATGAACGGGAAGGTGCCTGCCTTGTAGGCGACGCCTTCCGCCTTGAGCTGCTGTTCGGTCTTGCCCACCCACGCAATTTCCGGAGACGTATATATGACCCAGGGAATTGTGTTGAAGTTCACATGTCCGTGTTGGCCCGCAATGCGCTCGGCCACGGCAACGCCCTCTTCCTCAGCCTTGTGGGCCAGCATCGGGCCGCGCACGACGTCGCCCACCGCCCACACGTTCGGCAGGTTGGTCTTGCAATCGCCGTCGACGGCGACGAAGCCGCGCTCATCCAGCTTCAGGCCGATACCCTCGGCGTTCAGGCCGATGGTGTTCGGCACGCGGCCGATGGAGACGATCAGCTTGTCGAAGACAGCCTTCTGCGCATTGCCCTTGTCGTCGGTGTACTCGACGGTCACGTCTTTCTTGCCGGCAGTAATCGCGCCGATCTTCACGCCGAGGCTGATGGCCAGCCCCTGCTTGACGAACAGCTTGTGCGCTTCCTTGGCGATCTGCTCGTCGACCGCGCCGAGGAAGGTCGGCAGCGCTTCCAGCACGGTGACTTCTGCACCGACGCGACGCCACACGCTGCCCATCTCGAGGCCGATCACGCCGGCGCCGATCACGCCCAGCTTCTTCGGCACTTCGCCGATGGCGAGTGCGCCGGTGTTCGACAGGATGAGCTTCTCGTCGAATGCGGCGTTGGGCAGCGCACGCGGATTGGAGCCGGTTGCAACGATGATGTGCTTGCCGGTAATCGTTTCCTCGGTAGCGCCTGCCACCTTGATCTCGTAGCCGTTGGCATCGCCCTTCACGAACGAGCCGCGGCCGTGGAAGAAGGTGACCTTGTTCTTCTTGAACAGGTACAGGATGCCGTCATTGTTCTGCTTGACGATTGCTTCCTTGCGAGCCAGCATCCGGCCCACATCAATGCTCAGGCCCTTGACATCGATGCCGTGGTCGGCGAAGGCATGGCCGGCATGCTCATAGTGTTCGGACGACTGCAGCAGCGCCTTGGAGGGGATGCAGCCCACGTTGGTGCAGGTGCCGCCCGGAGCGGGACCGTTCTTGGCATTCTTCCACTCGTCGATGCAAGCGGTGCTGAAACCCAGTTGTGCAGCGCGAATGGCCGCGACGTAGCCACCGGGACCGCCGCCGATGACGACCACATCAAAATTCTTCGACATATTCTTACCCTATTTTTCCGCGGGAATGGACGACACACACGGAGCAGGAACGTGTCGTGCTCCGTGTGCGCATGGCGTGATGGATTAGAGGTCCAGCAGCAGGCGCGCCGGATCTTCCAGCGCTTCCTTCATGGCGACCAGGCCGAGAACGGCTTCACGGCCGTCGATGATGCGGTGGTCGTAGGACATTGCCAGGAAGTTGATCGGACGGATCACGATCTGGCCGTTCTCTACAACCGGACGCTCCTTGGTCGCGTGCACGCCGAGGATGGCGGATTGCGGCGGGTTGATGATCGGGGTGGACAGCATGGAGCCGAACACGCCACCGTTCGAGATCGAGAAGGTGCCGCCGGTCAGCTCTTCCAGCGTCAGCTTGCCGTCCTTGGCCTTGACGCCGAATTCGGCGATCTTCTTCTCGATGTCGGCGATAGTCATCTGATCGGCATCGCGCAGGATGGGCACCACCAGGCCGCGCGGCGAACCGACGGCGATACCGATGTCGAAATAGCCGTGGTAGACGATGTCGTTGCCGTCGACGGAGGCGTTCAGCACCGGATACTTCTTCAGCGCGGCAACCGCGGCCTTGACGAAGAAGGACATGAAGCCGAGCTTCACGCCATGCTCTTTCTCGAACTTGTCCTTGTACTTGTTGCGCAGGTCCATGACCGGCTGCATGTTCACTTCGTTGAACGTGGTCAGGATCGCATTGGTTGCCTGGGACTGCAGCAGGCGCTCGGCGACGCGCGCACGCAGGCGGCTCATCGGCACGCGCTCTTCCGGACGGTTCGCCAGGTTGGCGAGGCTGACCGGTGCGGCGACTTGCTGCAGGGCCGGCTTGGCAGCAGCGGCAGGAGCCGGTGCGGCAGGTGCGGGCGCCGCCGGCTTGTTCTGCAGGGCGCCGATCACATCACCCTTGGTCACGCGGCCATCCTTGCCGGTGCCCGTTACCTGAGCGGTGGTCATGTTGTTGTCGGCCAGCATCTTCGCAGCTGCCGGCATGGCGATGCCGCTTGCTGCGGCGGATGCGGGAGCAGGTGCCGCGGCGGCGGCTACCGCGGCAGGTGCTGCGGCCGCTGCCGGTGCTGCGGCCGCAGCCGGTGCAGCGGCTGCGCCGGCCTTGGCTTCGGTGTCCAGCTTGGCGATGACTTCGCCGGCGACGACGGTGCTGCCGTCGGCCTTGATGACTTCAACGATCACGCCGGCGTCCGGCGCGGGAAGTTCGAGGACCACCTTGTCGGTTTCGATGTCGATCAGGTTTTCGTCTCGGGCGACGGCTTCGCCTACTTTCTTATGCCACTGCAACAGGGTTGCTTCTGCAACCGATTCCGACAATTGCGGAACTTTCACTTCGATAATTGCCATGTAACTCTCCGTTTCGGGTTGTTCGTGCGGCGCGCCAGCTTCTAGCGCGCCGTCGGGTCTTTATTTCGTCAGGACGAAGCCCTTGAGCTTCGAGAACGCGGTGTCGATCAGCGCCTTTTGCTGCGCGTAGTGCTTGTCGTAGTAGCCGACAGCAGGCGACGCGCTGGCCGGACGGCCGGCATACGCCAGTTTCTGGCCCTCTTCCAGATTCTCGAAGATGTTGTGCTGAATCTGGAACCAGGCACCCTGGTTCTGCGGTTCGTCCTGCGCCCACACCAGTTCCGCGAAGTTCGGGAACTTCTTCAGTTCCGCGGCAAAAGCCTTGTGCGGGAACGGATAGAGCTGCTCGATACGGATGATGGCGACGTCGGACGCAGCGCGCTCCTTGCGTGCATTGACGAGGTCGTAGTAGACCTTGCCCGAGCAGGCGACAACGCGCTTGACCTTCTTCGGATCGATCTTCTCGTCGACCTCACCGATCACGGTCTGGAACTGGCCCTTGGCGAGTTCGGACAGCGGCGAGCCGGCATCCTTGTTACGCAGCAGCGACTTCGGCGTCATGATGACGAGCGGCTTGCGGAACAGGCGGATCATCTGACGGCGCAGCAGGTGGAAAATCTGCGCTGCAGTGGTCGGCTGCACCACTTGCATGTTGTTGTCCGCGCACAGCTGCAGGTAACGCTCCAGGCGGGCGGAAGAGTGTTCCGGACCCTGGCCTTCGTAACCGTGCGGCAGCATCATGACGAGACCCGATGCACGGCCCCACTTCACTTCGCCGGAGCTGATGAACTGGTCGATCACGACTTGCGCGCCGTTGGCGAAGTCGCCGAACTGCGCTTCCCAGATCGTCAGTGCGTTCGGCTCGGCGGTCGAGTAACCGTATTCAAAGCCCAGCACTGCCTCTTCCGACAGCACCGAGTCGATGACGTTGAACGGCGCCTGGCCTTCGGAGATGTTCTGCAGCGGAATGAACGTGCCTGCGTCCCAACGTTCGCGGTTCTGGTCGTGCAACACGGCGTGGCGGTGCACGAAGGTGCCGCGGCCGGCGTCCTGGCCAGTGAGGCGGACGGCATAACCGGAAGCCACGAGCGAGGCGTAGGCGAGGTGTTCGCCCATGCCCCAGTCGAGGTTCAGTTCGCCACGGCCCATGGCGGCACGGTCGGCGAGCACCTTCTCGACCAGCGGGTGCAGCTTGAAGTTTTCCGGCACGGTGGTGATGCGGGCGGCCAAGCGCTTCAGTTCTGCCAGCGGCACCGCGGTGTCGGCGGCGTCGGTCCACTTGCGGTTGAGGAAAGGCATCCAGTCGACTGCGTACTTGCTCTTGAAGTTCGAGATGACCGGATCGACGGTGTGCTTGCCTGCGTCCATCGCATCGCGATAGGCCTTGACCATGGCGTCGCCGTCGTCGGCGGCGATGGTGCCCTGGGCGGCGAGCTTGTCCGCGTACAGCTTGCGGGTGCCCGGATGCTTGCCGATCTTCTTGTACATCAGCGGCTGGGTCAGTGCCGGGGTGTCCTGCTCGTTGTGGCCCAGCTTGCGGAAGCAGATGATGTCGACGACCACGTCCTTCTTGAATTCGAGGCGGAAGTCCAGAGCGATCTGGGTAGCCAGAATGACGGCTTCCGGATCGTCGCCGTTCACGTGCAGCACCGGCGCCTCGATCATCTTGACGACGTCGGAGCAGTACAGCGTCGAACGCGAGTCGCGCGGGTCGGAGGTGGTGAAACCGATCTGGTTGTTGATCACGATGTGAACCGTGCCGCCCGTGCCGTAGCCGCGGGTCTGCGCCAGGTTCAGGGTCTCCATCACAACACCCTGGCCAGCGAAAGCGGCGTCGCCGTGGACCAGGATCGGCATGACTTGCGAGCCGTCCTTGTCGCCGCGGCGGTCCATGCGGGCCTTGACCGAACCCTCGACCACCGGGTTGACGATTTCCAGGTGCGACGGGTTGAATGCCAGCGACAGGTGCACCGGGCCGCCGGGCGTGGAAACGTCGGAGGAGAAGCCCTGGTGGTACTTCACGTCGCCGGCCGGCAGGTCGTCGGCGTGACGGCCTTCGAATTCGGCGAACAGGTCTTGCGGCATCTTGCCGAGCGTGTTGACCAGGACGTTCAGACGGCCGCGGTGGGCCATGCCGATGACGATTTCCTGGACACCCTTTTCGCCGGCGCGCTGGATGGTCTCATCCAGGGATGCGATGAAGCTTTCGCCGCCTTCCAGCGAGAAGCGCTTCTGGCCGACGTAACGGGTGTGCAGATAGCGTTCGAGGCCTTCGGCCGCAGTCAGGCGGTCGAGGATATGCTTTTTCTTCTCGGGCGAGAAATTCGGGGTGGAACGGACCGATTCGAGGCGCTCCTGCAGCCAGCGCTTCTGTGCAGGGTCGCTGACGTACATGAACTCGGCGCCGATCGAACGGCAGTAGGTGTCGCGCAATGCCTGCAGCAAGTCGCGCAGCGAAGCGGTTTCCGGACCGAAGTACGTGTTGCTGACGTTGAACACGATGTCTTGGTCGGCATCGGTGAAACCGTAGAAGCTCGGTTCCAGTTCCGGGATGTTGGGACGTTCCTGGCGCTGCAGCGGGTCGAGGTTGGCCCAGCGGTTGCCGAGGAAGCGGTAAGCGGCGATCAGCTGCGTGACGGCCACGCGCTTGCGGCCCATTTCGGCGTCGGCGGAGGCGGTGACGGTGCGGATCGGGCCTTGCTTGGCGCGTTCGGCAAACGATGCGATCACGGGCGCGTGGGCGACGTCAGGCTTGTTCGTGCCGTCGACGGCGGGAACGTTCTGCATCGCGTCGAAATACGCGCGCCAGTTGTCGGGAACGGAACCGGGATTGTTGAGATACGCTTCGTACAGTTCTTCGACGTACGGTGCGTTGCCTCCAAACAGATATGAATTGGAGAAGTACTGCTGCATCATCTTGCTCACCTTTCTTCGCGTTTCGCGAGATTAGCGGGTTAATCTAACCTTCCGCGACACGGCCTGACCGGTTAGCGGATCGCACATCAAGTTGTGGGGGGAAGGGCTGCGTGACCTGAAGTGTTACGAACCGCGAGCATATCATATTTATCAAGGTCAACGTGCGGATCGGCGGCCATTTTGCGCCGCCTGCAACGCCATTTTTCCAGCGGTCAAAATACTTGTTGAAAGGGCTATCCAGGCACGCAAGAAATACGATTTGAACGGTCGTGCGAAACGCCCTGCCCTCTTCTCTTCGGTGCGCCGCGGACAAGAAAAAACCCGCGGGAACCAGGTTCCTGCGGGTTTTCCTTTTTCGATCCGGGGCAGCAGCCCCGGGCACGTGCATCGCGATTAGCCGCGCTTGGCCATCGGCGGAACGTCGCGCTTCGTGGAGCCGACGAACAGCTGGCGCGGACGGCCGATCTTCTGTTCCGGATCGGAGATCATCTCGTTCCACTGGGCGATCCAGCCGACGGTACGAGCCATCGCGAAGATACCGGTGAACAGCGAGACCGGGATACCCAGCGCGCGCTGGACGATGCCGGAGTAGAAGTCGACGTTCGGGTAGAGCTTGCGCTGGACGAAGTAGTCGTCTTCCAGGGCGATCTTTTCCAGTGCCATTGCAAGCTTGAACAGCGGGTCGTCGTGCAGGCCCAGTTCGTTCAGCACTTCGTGGCAGGTTTCCCGCATCAGCTTGGCACGCGGGTCGTAGTTCTTGTAGACGCGGTGACCGAAGCCCATCAGCTTGACGTTGGAGTTCTTGTCCTTGACCTTGGCGATGAATTCGCCGATGCGCTCGACGCCGCCTTCGCGCTGGATGTCTTCCAGCATGTTCAGCGCGGCTTCGTTCGCGCCACCGTGCGCCGGGCCCCAGAGGCAGGCGATACCGGCAGCGATACAGGCGAACGGGTTGGCGCCGGAGGAGCCGGCCAGGCGGACCGTCGAGGTCGACGCGTTCTGCTCGTGGTCGGCGTGCAGGATCAGGATGCGGTCGAGCGCGCGCACCAGGACGTCATTGACCTTGTACTCTTCGCACGGGGTCGAGAACATCATGCGCATGAAGTTGGCGCTGTAGGACAGGTCGTTGCGCGGGTACACGAACGGCTGGCCGACGGAATACTTGTACGACATCGCGACCAGCGTCGGCAGCTTGGCGATCAGGCGGATTGCCGACACTTCGCGGTGATGCGGATCGTTGATGTCCAGCGAGTCGTGGTAGAAGGAGGACAGCGCGCCCACGGTACCGACCAGCACCGACATCGGGTGCGCGTCGCGACGGAAACCGCGGAAGAAGAATTGCATCTGCTCGTGCACCATCGTGTGGTTGGTCACGGTGCTGACGAACTTCTGCTTCTGCGCTGCGTTCGGCAGTTCGCCGTTCAGCAGCAGGTAGCAGGTCTCGAGGAAGTCGCAGTTGACCGCGAGCTGCTCGATCGGATAGCCGCGATACAGCAACTCACCCTTGTCGCCGTCGATGTAGGTGATCGAGGAATTGCAGGCGGCAGTCGACATGAAGCCGGGGTCATACGTGAACTTGCCCGTAGCGCCGTACAGCTTGCGGATGTCGATCACATCCGGGCCGATGGTGCCCTTGTAGATCGGGAGGTCCAGCGACGGGGAACCGTCGGAGAACGACAGGGTTGCTTTGGTATCAGAGTTGGTCATGTCTCTTCCTTCTAGTGAGGAGGGGTGAGTCGATTGCAAAAAAAACCGAATTACAAAAACCTACCGGCGTCAGGCAGCACGCAGTCGTGCCAGCAGCGCATGGACGTGCGGCAGATCGGTGTCGCCGGACGGCTCCTTGCGCGCCAGCAGCAAGTCCATCAGTTCGTTGTCGGCCAGGTCCATCAAACGGGAAAACGCATCCACCTCTTCGTCGGTCAAGGTGGCTTCATGCGCGTCGAGAAAACGCGTGATGATCAGGTCGTTTTCGAGCAGGCCGCGCCGCGCCCTCCAGCGCAGGCGCGCACGCTTGATGGGGTCGGCTTGATGATTGGCAGACATAATTCCTCATTCGCTCTATTTCAGGAACCCTCCGGAATGACTACCGGAAGGCTCATGAAATAAGGCGGAAGCAGTACGCGCTTCCGCCCTTGTCTTGCAATTACACCGCGCGGCGAACCATCAGTTCCTTGATCTTGCCGATCGCGCGCGTCGGGTTCAGCCCCTTCGGGCAAACGTCGACGCAGTTCATGATCGTGTGGCAACGGAACAGGCGGTACGGATCTTCCAGGTTGTCCAGGCGCTCGTTGGTCGCCTGGTCGCGGCTGTCGGCAATGAAGCGATAGGCTTGCAGCAGACCGGCCGGGCCGACGAACTTGTCCGGGTTCCACCAGAACGACGGGCAGGACGTCGAGCAGCATGCGCAGAGAATACACTCATAGACGCCGTCGAGTTCTTCACGTTCAGCCGGCGACTGCAGGCGCTCTTTCTCCGGCGGAATGGTGTCGTTGATCAAGTACGGCTTGATCGAGTGGTACTGCTTGAAGAACTGGGTCATGTCCACGATCAGGTCGCGGATGACCGGCAGGCCCGGCAGCGGACGCAGCACGATGGGCTCGGTCAGCTCGTTCAGGTTGGTGGTGCAGGCCAGGCCGTTCTTGCCGTTGATGTTCATCGCGTCGGAGCCGCACACGCCTTCACGGCAGGAGCGGCGCAGGGCCAGCGAGTCGTCCACATCGGCCTTGATGCGCTGGAGCGCGTCCAGCAGCATCTTGTCGGTGTCCTGCAGGGTCACCGTCAGATCCTGCATGTAAGGCTTTTCGTCCTTGTCCGGATCGTAACGGTAGATTTGGAATTTCAGAGTACGTGCCATTTTCTTACCTTAGAAAGTACGTGCCTTAGGCTTGAAGGTTTCAACGGTCAGCGGCTGGGTGTTGACCGGCTTGTAGTCGAGGCGGTTGCCCTCGGAGAACCACAGCGTGTGCTTCATCCAGTTCTCGTCGTCGCGCTTTTCGTAGTCGCGATGCGCGTGCGCGCCGCGGGATTCCTTGCGCGCTGCTGCAGAGATGATGGTTGCCTTGGCAGTTTCAATGAGATTGTCCAGCTCGAGCGCTTCGACGCGCGCGGTGTTGAATACCTTCGACTTGTCCTTGAACGAAACGTGCTTGCGGCGCTCGTCGAGCTCGATGATCTTCTTGACACCGGTCTGCAGCAGTTCGTCGGTACGGAACACGCCGCAGTATTGTTGCATGGTCGAGCGGATGGCGTTGGCGACGTCCTGCACGCGCTCGGAACCGGTGCTGGTCTCGAGGCGGGCAAGGCGTTCCATCGCGCGGTCGGCGGCGTCCGCCGGCAGCGCCTTGTGGCTCTTCTGCTTGAGGTTCTGGGCAACGATGTGGTTACCGGCGGCGCGGCCGAATACGACGAGGTCGAGCAGCGAGTTGGTGCCGAGGCGGTTCGCGCCGTGCACGGAGACGCAGGCGCATTCGCCGATGGCATACATGCCATTGACAACTTCCTTCATGCTGCCGTTCTTCGGTGCAACGACCTGGCCGTTGATGTTGGTCGGGATGCCGCCCATCTGGTAGTGGATGGTCGGGACGACCGGGATCGGTTCCTTGGTGGCGTCGACGTTGGCGAACTTGTGGCCGATTTCGAGAATCGACGGCAGGCGCTTCTTGATGGTGTCGGCGCCGATGTGGCGCAGGTCGAGCAGCACGTGGTCCTTGTTCGGACCGCAGCCGCGGCCTTCCTTGATTTCCTGGTCCATCGAGCGGGACACGAAGTCACGCGGCGCCAGGTCCTTCAGCGTCGGTGCGTAACGCTCCATGAAGCGCTCGCCGTTGGCGTTGATCAGGATACCGCCCTCGCCTCGCACGCCTTCGGTGATCAGCACGCCGGCACCGGACACGCCGGTCGGGTGGAACTGCCAGAACTCCATGTCCTGCAGCGGCAGGCCCGCACGAGCAGCCATGCCCATGCCGTCGCCGGTGTTGATGAAGGCGTTGGTCGAGGCGGCGAAGATGCGGCCTGCGCCACCGGTGGCGAACAGGGTGGTCTTGGCTTCGAGGATCATCACGTCGCCGGTTTCCATTTCCAGCGCGACGACGCCGAGGATGTCGCCATCCTGGTCGCGGATCAGGTCGATCGCCATCCACTCGACGAAGAAGTGAGTCTTGGCGCGGACGTTACGCTGGTACAGGGTGTGCAGCAGTGCGTGGCCGGTACGGTCGGCGGCGGCGCAGGCGCGCTGCACCGGCTTCTCGCCGAAGTTGGCGGTGTGGCCGCCGAACGGACGCTGGTAAATGGTGCCGTCCGGATTGCGGTCGAAAGGCATGCCGAAGTGTTCGAGTTCGTACACGACCTTCGGCGCTTCGCGGCACATGAATTCGATCGCGTCCTGGTCGCCGAGGTAGTCCGAGCCCTTGACGGTGTCGAACATGTGCCAGTACCAGTTGTCCTCGGACATGTTGCCGAGGGAAGCGCCGATGCCGCCCTGGGCAGCGACGGTGTGCGAACGGGTCGGGAAAACCTTCGAAAGGACGGCGACGTTCAGGCCGGCTTCTGCCAGTTGCAGGGAAGCGCGCATGCCGGAACCGCCGGCGCCGACGATTACCGCATCAAAACGGCGTACGGGAAGTTTTTGCTTGATTGCTGCCACGATTACATTCTCCAGATAATCTGCGCGGCCCAGCCGGCGCAACCGATCAGCCACAGGATGGTGGCAACGTGAAATACGAGACGAAGACCGACCGAAACGGTCACATAGTCCATCCAGACGTCACGCATGCCAACCCAGGCGTGGTACAGCAGCGAAAGGAAGGTAACGAAGGTCGCGATCTTGAACCACTGCTGCGCGAAGAGACCCGCCCAGCCTTCGTAGGAGAAGTTGCTACCCGAGAGAAATGCCACCAGCAGGATGACCGTGTACACCGCCATCACAATGGCGGTCAGGCGTTGCGCCAGCCAGTCACGAAGGCCGAAGTGTGCGCCGACGACGAGGCGCTTCGGTCCGATATTATTATTTGCCATTTTAGAAAGCTCCGAACAATTTCAATGCAACCAGCGCGGTCAGCGGCAGGCTCACTGCGAACACGCCAACGGCTGATTTGCGGCCGCTGTCCTTGTCCAGGCCGATGTGCATGTCCATGAACAGGTGGCGGACGCCGGCGCAGAAGTGGTGCAGGTAGGACCAGACCAAGGCCAGGATGACCAGCTTGACGAACCAGTGGGAGGTGAATCCCTTGAAATATTCGAAGGAGATTTCTGACGTCAGGCTCTTGTCGAGCAGGTACAGAACGAAGGGGATCAGCAGGAACATCAGCATGCCGCTGACGCGATGCAGGATCGATACGATACCGGCCAACGGCAGCCGGTAGTGGCGCGTCTGAGCAAAGCTCATTACGCCATATTTGCGCCGGTTTTTGTTCACGGCTTCGGACATGACATTACCTCCCAGGGCTTGAAAATCCCGTAATTTTCGCCGATTTTGTGCATCACACCAATAGCAAGCTTCGCCGCAAGCACATTTTCCACTTGTCAAGCGTGGCAATCCGCTATTGCAAAATCGACTGCTCTATCAATCTCAACTCAGTTCGTTCTGGTAGTGATGTCGGTCAGTCAAGTACAACCCGCGACGCACCTCCACGGGTCTGTCGCCATAGGTGTACGAGACTCGCTCCACGCTCAGCAGAGGCGTTTGCTTCCCGACATTCAGCAACTCAGCCGTCCACTCGTCTGCACTGACCGCACGGATCTTTTCGGTCGCGCGGATCATGCGCGTGCCGAACTCGGTTTCGAACAATCCGTACATCGGCCCCTTGTACTCGACAAGGCGCTCGGCCGTCAGGCCCTTGAAGATCACACCCGGGAGCCAGAGCTCCTCGACGATGGTCGGCGCACCGTCGAACGACTGCACGCGCTTGATGAAAATGACGGAATCACCCGACTTGATATCCAGCAGGCGCGCAACTTCTGCGGGCGCTCTCAGTCTCTTGACCTCAAGGATTTTATTGTCGGCATAGTGCGGCTCGCCGGCGTCCGGCATGAGCCTGAGGAATCGGTATTGCGCACGCGCTTCGTGGTGCGTGGCAACAAAGGTGCCTTTGCCCTGGCGGCGCACCACCAGGTTTTCCGCAGCCAGTTCATCGATCGCCTTGCGGACCGTCCCCTGGCTGACTTTGAATCGATTGGCGAGTTCCACTTCGCTCGGAATCAGCTCGCCCGGCTTCCACTCGCCAGACTGCAGGCTCTGAGTGATCAGTGCCTTGATCTGCTGATAGAGAGGGCTGAATGTGGGGGAGCTTCCGGAAGAGGATAGACCAGCCCCTGCGCCAGGCGCACCGTTGGGTGTCAGGTTGGTCGGGGCTGAACTCATAATCAGCGATTTCACCACAAAACCCCGATTGCCGTCCAGCAAAATGTATAACTGATATGTCTTATATAAGATATAAGATAGTCATTGACAGACCGATCATGCAAGCATACACTCGCCTGCAACATTTGCAGGATGCAAGCCCGCGAGAAGCTCCGGTTATTGCGACGCACCATCCCAGGCGTGGCCAGGGAACCAGCGGTGATCAGGTGTGGAATCGAGCGTATTATTACAGGCTTGCAGAAGAATTCATACGATTTCTGTTTTCATTCCCACTTGGAGATTCAACATGGCTAAAGCCCCTATGCGCGTTGCCGTCACCGGCGCCGCCGGCCAAATCGGCTATTCCCTGCTGTTCCGCATCGCCAACGGCGACATGCTGGGCAAAGACCAGCCGGTCATCCTGCAATTGCTCGAAATCCCGGATGAGAAGGCCCAGAAGGCGCTCAAGGGCGTGATGATGGAGCTCGACGACTGCGCATTCCCGCTGCTGGCCGGCATGACCGCACACAGCGACCCGATGACCGCATTCAAGGATGCCGACGTCGCCCTGCTGGTCGGCGCCCGTCCGCGCGGCCCGGGCATGGAGCGCAAGGACCTGCTCGAAGCCAATGCACAGATCTTCACGGTGCAGGGCAAGGCGCTCGACGCCGTCGCCTCGCGCAACGTCAAGGTGCTGGTGGTCGGCAACCCGGCCAACACCAACGCCTACATCGCCATGAAGTCGGCCCCCAACCTGCCGGCCAAGAACTTCACCGCCATGCTGCGCCTGGACCACAACCGCGCGCTGTCCCAGCTCGCCGCCAAGGTCGGCAAGCCGATCACCTCGATCGAGAAGCTGTGCGTGTGGGGCAACCACTCCCCGACCATGTACGCCGACTTCACCCACGCCACCGTCGACGGCCAGCCGGCGAAGGCACTGGTGAACGACGAAGCATGGACCAAGGACGTCTACCTGCCGACCGTCGGCAAGCGCGGCGCCGCCATCATCGAGGCACGCGGCCTGTCCTCCGCCGCTTCCGCAGCCAATGCAGCGATCGACCACGTGCGTGACTGGGTGCTGGGCACCAACGGCAAGTGGACCACGATGGGCATCCCGTCCGACGGCTCCTACGGCATTCCCGAAGGCACCATGTTCGGCTTCCCGGTCACGACCGAGAACGGCGAATACAAGATCGTCCAGGGCCTGCAGATCGACGCCTTCTCGCAAGAGCGCATCAACCTGACGCTGAAAGAGCTGCAGGAAGAGCGCGATGGCGTGAAGCACCTCGTCGGCTGATCACTGTGACATCAGGACAAACGGCGCACGCCGTTTGTCCTCCCCGGTTCCACCTCCCCTCCCTCCTGTTCCCGCCAAAGCACCCATGCATCCATCCGAGGTCTTGTTCCAGGGCAAACACAAGCCAGTATCGATTCCGGTCTGCGACCATTACGCCGGTTCCGAAAAGCTGATGCAAAAGTCGATTGTCTTGCAGCAAGAACTTGGGCCCGTTTTCGACATCACCCTCGATTGCGAAGACGGTGCGGCCGCCGGCAATGAAGAAGCGCACGCGAAACTTGTCGCTTCGATCATCGCGAGCGAAGACAACCGCTTCAACCGTATCGGCGTACGCATCCACGACGTCACGCACCCGTGCTTCGAGCAAGACATCGCGACGATTGTCACGAAGGCCACCGCGAAGCGCCTCGCCTACCTCGTCGTGCCGAAAGTCGATAGCGTCGATGATGTGACGCGCGCCATTGACGCCATCAACACGCACGCGAAAAAATACGGCCGCAAGAACCTCCCGATCCATGTCCTGATAGAAACCCACGGTGCGCTGCGCGACGTGCACGCTATCGCCGCCTTGCCGCAGGTGGAATGCCTGTCGTTCGGCATCATGGATTTCGTCTCGGCCCACTACGGCGCCGTGCCCGGCACCGCCATGCGCTCTCCGGGACAGTTCACCCATCCGCTGGTCACGCGCGCCAAGCTCGAGATCGCCGCCGCCTGCCACGCCCACGGAAAAGTGCCGTCGCACAACGTGACGACCGAAATCAAGGACACCTCCGTGGTTGCCAGCGATGCCACACGGGCATCCGGTGAATTCGGTTACACCCGGATGTGGAGCATCCACCCCAACCAGATCAAACCCATCCTGAAAGCCTTGGCGCCGCGCAGCTCGGAAGTGAACGAAGCCGCCGCCATCCTGAGTGAGGCATTCGCGACACAATGGGGCCCGATACAATACAACGGCAAGCTCCACGACCGGGCCAGTTACCGGTACTATTGGGCGATACTGCAGCGCGCGAAAGCGAGCGGCATGCCGGTCCCGGAATCCGCCGGGAGTTTTTTGTAGAAGGTGCGACGCTGACAACATGAAGAGGCGCGCATCCCATTGGAGACACATAGCATGAAGTCAGTCACAGCACTCGCACTCTTGATTGCCGGACTTGCGGTAATTGCCCAGCCGGCAATGGCCAACACCCCCACCTCCAACGAGGTTTCGAAGAAGGCGACGGCAAAGAAGGCGGCTGCTGCCAAGAAGGAAGCACAGGCCGAGGACGACGACCAGCCGGACGTCAAGAACATGAAGGCCACCGCCTTCGATTGCGAACTCGGCAACAAGCTCACGATTTATTCCGATGCGGCGGACGAACAGCAGATCGCCCTGCACTGGAACAAGCGCATGCACCGCATGCAGCGCGTCAGCACTACCACCGGCGCCCACCGTTTTGAGAATGCCAAGAACGGGCTGGTATGGATCGGCATCCCTGCCAAGGGCATGCTGCTCGACTCGAAGAAGGGCAAGCAGCTCGCCAACGAGTGCCGCAGCCCGGAACAGCAGGCGCAGAAAATGGCGGAGGGCTGACGCAGTAAACATCGCGCAGGGCGGAAGCGCCCTGCCCGCATGCTCCACGTGCTCGCTTTGTCAGAATTTGTCAGCAGAATTTGTCAGCAGAATTTGTCAGCAGAATTTGTCAGCAATTGTCAGCAGTTCAGTTCTAATAATCCCAAGGAGAGGCTATGTCCACCAATACTCTGAACACGCTCAAGGAATTCAAGATCTCGGGTTCCAAGAAAGGCAAGTTTTACTCCCTGCCCGCTCTTGAGAAGGCGCTTGGCGTGAACATCTCGCGCCTGCCGGTATCGATCCGCATCGTGCTGGAATCGGTGCTGCGCAACTGCGACGGCAAGAAGGTGACGGAAGAGCACGTGAAGCAGCTGGCCAACTGGGCGCCGAACGCAGCGCGCGTCGACGAGATCCCTTTCGTGGTGGCCCGCGTCGTGCTGCAGGACTTCACCGGCGTACCTCTCCTCGCCGACCTCGCTGCAATGCGCGGCGTTGCCTCGAAAATGGGCAAGAAGCCCAAGAACATCGAGCCGCTGGTACCGGTCGATCTCGTGGTGGACCACTCGGTGCAGATCGACCACTACCGCGACCAGAATGCACTCGACCTGAACATGAAGCTGGAATTCCAGCGAAACAACGAGCGCTACCAGTTCATGAAATGGGGCATGCAAGCCTTCGACACCTTCGGCGTCGTGCCGCCCGGCTTCGGCATCGTGCACCAGGTCAACCTGGAATACCTGGCCCGCGGCGTGCACCAGAAGGAAGGCGTGTTCTATCCGGATACCCTGGTCGGCACCGACTCGCACACGACGATGATCAACGGCATCGGTGTCGTTGGCTGGGGCGTGGGCGGCATCGAGGCGGAAGCGGGGATGCTCGGCCAGCCGGTCTACTTCCTGACGCCGGACGTGGTCGGCGTGAACCTCACTGGCGCGCTGCGCGAAGGCGTGACCGCGACCGACCTCGTGCTGACCATCACCGAGATGCTGCGCAAGCACAAGGTGGTCGGCAAGTTCGTCGAATTCTTCGGCGAAGGCACCGCCTCACTGTCCACGACCGATCGCGCAACGATTGCGAACATGGCGCCGGAGTACGGCGCGACGATGGGCTTCTTCCCGGTGGACGAAGCGACCATCGAGTACTTCAAGGGCACCGGCCGAACCAAGCAGGAGATCGACGCCTTCGAATCCTATTTCAAGGCGCAGAACCTGTTCGGCATCCCGATGGCAGGCGACATCGACTACACCAGCGTCGTCTCGCTCGACCTCGGTACCGTTGCTCCGTCGCTGGCCGGCCCCAAGCGTCCGCAAGACCGCATCGAGATCGGCAACGTCAAGGCAACCTTCTCCGACCTCTTCAGCAAACCGGTGGCGGAGAATGGTTTCAACAAGAAGCAGGAAGACCTGGACGCCGAGTACGAAACCGCGAACGGCATCAAGATCCGTAACGGCGATGTGCTGATTGCCGCGATCACTTCCTGCACCAACACCTCGAATCCGAGCGTGCTGCTGGCCGCCGGCCTGCTGGCGAAGAAGGCGGTGGAAGCCGGCCTGACCGTGGCGCCGCATATCAAGACCTCGCTCGCCCCGGGCTCGCGCGTCGTGACCAAGTACCTCGAAGCGGCCGGCCTGCTGCCCTACCTTGAGAAGCTGGGCTTCGGCGTCGCCGCCTATGGCTGCACGACCTGCATCGGCAATGCGGGCGACCTGACGCCGGAAATCAACGAAGCCATCGTCAAGAACGACATCGTGGCCTCGGCGGTGCTGTCCGGCAACCGCAACTTCGAAGCGCGCATCCATCCGAATATCCGCTCCAACTTCCTGGCCTCGCCGCCGCTGGTCGTCGCCTACGCGATCGCCGGCAATGTGACTAGGGACCTGATGACCGAGCCTGTCGGCAAGGGCAAGGACGGCAAGGACATCTATATCGGCGACATCTGGCCGACGTCGACGGAAGTCGCCAAGCTGATGAAGTTTGCGATGAACGCCAAGACCTTCACGGAAAACTACGCCGAAGTGAAGAGTGCCCCTGGTACGCTGTGGGAACAGATCCGTGGCGTGGCGACCGGCGAAGTCTACAACTGGCCGCAATCCACCTACATCGCCGAGCCGCCTTTCTTCGAGGGCTTCGACATGCAGCCGAAAGGCACGGCCGCCAGCATCAGCGGCGCCCGCGCGCTGGGTGTGTTCGGCGACTCGATCACGACCGACCACATCTCCCCGGCAGGCTCCATCAAGGAAACCAGTCCGGCCGGCAAGTGGCTGCTGGAGAACGGCGTGCTGAAGGCCGACTTCAACTCCTACGGCTCGCGCCGCGGCAACCACGAGGTGATGATGCGCGGCACCTTTGCCAACGTGCGCATCAAGAACCTGATGATCCCGCCGAAGCAAGACGGTTCGCGCGTCGAAGGCGGCCTGACGATCCACCAGCCGAGCGGCGAGCAGATGTCGATCTACGACGCCGCGATGAAGTACATCAACGACGGCGTGCCGACGATGGTGTTCGCCGGCGAAGAGTACGGCACCGGATCCTCCCGCGACTGGGCGGCCAAGGGCACGCAACTGCTGGGCGTGAAGGCGGTGGTGGCGCGTTCCTTCGAGCGCATCCACCGTTCCAACCTGGTCGGCATGGGCGTGCTGCCGCTGCAGTTCCTGGGTGACGACAGCGTGCAATCGCTGGGCATCACCGGCGACGAGACCTTCGACCTGGTCGGCCTCGAAGGCGAGATCAAGCCGCAGCAGCAAGCCACGCTGGTGATCCGCCGCCCCAACGGCGACACGCAGGAAGTCAAGCTCCTGCTTCGCATCGACACGCCGATCGAAGTCGACTACTACAAGCACGGCGGCATCCTGCCGTTCGTGCTGCGCCAGCTGCTTGCTGCATAACATGCAAGCAAGCTGTAAGGATAGACGGGTAGGCTTGTAGAAAGTGAAACGCCGGAACCATCCGGCGTTTTTTCAGGATTCAATACTCGGAGACATCAATCATGTGGAAAATTTTCGTAGGCTTCATCGCTTTTGCCCTCCTCGCCCTGTTCGTGATCATGAAGGGTGGCGACAAGGTGGACATGCAGGGTGAAGCCGGTCATGGCGTGCCGTCGTCCTCGGATCATGCCTCGACACCGGCGGCTCCTGCCGCTGCGCCCGGCGCCCCCGCAGCACCCGGGGCAGCACCTGCTGCACCCGGCGCTGCCCCGGCGGCATCGGAACCGGCTGCCTCCAAGTAAAGCTTTCCGCGCCGCAAGCCGCATGGAACCCCATGCGGCTTTTTTATTTTTTGCGCATATACTGATCCATGACGACCCCAACGCGTCGTCCGCTTCACAAGCAGCAAGTCCTCGCGCGCTAATGACTGTATTTTGGTAGGTCGTTATCGAATCTACTACAATACGTTTCCATTGCTTCACTCTCATTCCGTCATGCGCCGTCACTCCAAAAGTTCATCCAACAAGCTGTCCGCCGACAGCCAACGACTCGTCTCCATTGCGCAAGGCATGGCGCAGGCCTCGAGCCGCCTGGAGGAGCGCATATGGGAGCATTCGCTGGACGGGCTGATCTACAAGACGCTCAAGGGCGCGCACCAGGAGACGATCGACGCCGCGCTCGAACACCTGTTCCGCTCGGACCTGCCGGCCTACGACATTCTGCTCGAAGCAGTCGAAGCCGGAAGCGAGTCCTGTTCCGTGGAGCACGACGGCGCCCAGTACCATGCGTTGCTGATCGCGCTGCCCATCCTCGCGTGGACCCGCTTCTCGATCGCTTCGGGGAGCGTCTCGGAAGACTTGCGCCGCGCTTTGGGCGCTCACCTGCACGGGCATATCCTGGCCACCGACGTGCGACTGGCCATGGCACCGACCCTGTACGCCATCGACCAGCTGCCGCGCAATCACGCCGAAACCTTCGCCCTCACCCAGAAGCTGGCCCAGGCCGCCGTGAAAGGCACCCAGATCCGTCCGCTGTCGAATGCGCCGGAAACCGCGCCTTTCCTCGCCGACACCCGCTATCTGCTGGCAGCGGTGGCAGCCCCGGCGGGCACGCCGCTCTTCGGTTGGCAGGAAAGCCTGCATCCGTCGGCGCGCGAACTCGCCCTTGAACAGTGGCGTGCGCAGGCAATGCCGAACATCGCGTCGCTCTTGCCTGGATGCGGCATCGAGCTGCTCATGCCGGAAGCCTACTATGTGGCCTGCCGCGAAGCAGACAAGCAGATTCGCCCCGCCTCCATTCGCGCCGCCGTGCATTACCTGACCAATACCCTGGGCATCGAGCCGGCCGGCCTGCGCGCCGTCATCGGCAGCTTCAGCGAGGAGCCGGTGGGCGGGCGCGTCGACGAATACCGCATCGGCTTCACGATGCGCCAGAACCTCGAAGTGATTTATGGCGTGGTATGGCCGCTCTATGACCAGGAAGACGAGGATGAAGCCGCCGTCACGAGCTTCGAATCGCTGACCACGCCGGAGATCCTCGACACCAACCTGCGCACACCGCTGGAAGAAATCATCGCCTTGCTGCGCAGCTGCGGCGTCACTCACATCAAGCGCCACGGCGAACGCTTCCCGATGGAGTTCTGCGACGATTGCGGCGCACCGCTCTATCCCGACCCCGACGCGGAGCTGGTGCACGCGGAAATGCCCGAAGACGCCCCCTCGGGCGGCGGGCACTTCCACTAGACCCAGCGGCTATACGGGTTGCGGATCAGGCTGGAGTTGAAGTAGCGCGGATCGTGTGTGACTTCCTCGCCGACCCAGTCGGGCTTTGAAAAGGCCTGGTCCTCGGCGGACAGCTCGATCTCGGCCACGACCAGCCCGGCATTCTCGCCCAGGAATTCATCGACTTCCCACACCATGCCGTCAAAGGGGATGCGGTAGCGCTTCTTTTCGATGAGCGGACGTTCGCAAAGCGCATCGAGCAAGGCTTGCGCATCGGGAATGGGAATCGGGTACTCCCATTCGCTGCGCGTCGCTCCCGTTGAGCGCCCCTTGATCGTCAGCATCGCCGCCCCGCCCTCCACGCGCACGCGCACCGTGCGCTCCGGTGCCGACGACAGGTATCCCTGGCGCAGCAGGACGCCTTCCCCCAGCGCCCTCCAGCCATCGCCGCGCACAAGGAATTTACGCTCGATCTCGACGCCCATCGTCATGCCTTGCGCAGGGATTGCAGGATGGGCTGCAGGACAGCCTCGCCGAGCCGTGCGCTGCGCGCGCCGTTCCATCCGGCCGTCTCGTCGGGCAGATTCGCATTGTCCTTGAACGGCATCTCCAGCGTCAGCGACACGCACTTGAACGTGTGGCCGATGTACTTGGAAGCGAGCTGCAGCACATCCTCGCGATACTTGCCCGGATCGTAACCATGCTTGCTCTGGAAATCCGTGCTGGCCGCCAGGAAGCTGTCGATGAAGACTTGTTGCTCTTCCTGTTGCTGCTGCGTAAAGCCTTCCAGCATTTCGCAGCCCGCGACGAAGACATACGGCAGGCTTTCGTCGCCGTGCACGTCGAGGAAGAGGTCGCAGCCCGTCTCATGGATCTTGTCGCGCACGGCGAGAACCTCCGGACTCCTCTCGGCCGACGGCGCCATCCATTCGCGGTTCAAGTTCGCGCCCGCGGCATTGGTGCGCAGGTTGCCGCGCACCGATCCATCCGGATTCATGTTCGGGACGATATAGAACACCGTCTCTTGCAACAGCGTGCGCGCGACCGGGTCGGCGGGATCGAGCAATGCATCGATCATGCCTTCGATGAACCATTCGGACATGGTTTCGCCCGGATGCTGTCGCGCAATGACCCATGCCTTCTTCGGCGCGGCAGGTTCGCCGATGACGACGAGGTTCATGTCGCGCCCCTCGATCGTGCTGCCGATGTCCAGCACGCGGCCCCGGGGCGAATCCTCCACCCGGCCCAGGAGCTCGAGGTGGCGCTCCCATGAGTAGGGCTCGAAATACGCGTAATAGACGCTTTCGCGCTCAGGCGTGTGGGTCAGGGTCAGTGCCTTGCCATCGTACGCGGTGGGGATACGGAACCATGTCTTCCTGTCGTAGCTTGCCACCGCGCGATAGTTCTTCCATCCGTCCGGAAACGCCGCCTGCGAGGCGTTGAGCAGTTTCATCACGCAGGGCTCGCCGCGTGCGCCCTGCAAGCGGAAATAGAACCACTGCAGGACATCGGCATGGGAGTCCTTGCGGAGTTTGAGTTCGATCTCCGACGGCATCTCCGCGCGCACGACTTCGATCGCGCCGGCGTCGAACTGACTGCTGATCTTGATTGACATATCTGCCTGTGCCGGCCTGCCATTTCCTGCCCGCCGGCTGTTTGTTCATCCCGATGCTATTCTGCGTGTTTTGCCCTGTTCCGCAAAGTCCGAAGATGTTCCACCGAATGTTGCTCGCCTTCTCACTGGCAATGCTCAGCTTGAGTGCCGCTGCCGAAAACTGGCCCTCGCGCCCGATCCGCTTTGTCGTTGCCGCTCCCGGCGGTTCCTCGCTCGACATCATTGCCCGCACTGTCGGCGAGAACTTGAAGGAACGGCTTGGACAACCGGTCATCGTCGAAAACGTTCCGGGCGCATCCGGAACGATTGCCAGCGCTACCGTCGCGCGTGCCGCTCCCGACGGGCATACGCTGCTGATGTCCTACAACGGCCCCCTCGCCTATACCCAGTACCTGACCACCCTGGCTTACGATCCGCAGAAAGACCTCGTGCCGGTGATCCAGACCAGTTCGCAACCCAACGTGCTCGTGGTCTCCGCCAGGCTTCCGGTGAAATCGGTGACCGAACTGGTTGCCCTCGCAAAATCGCAGCCCGGGAAGCTGAACTACGCCTCTGTCGGCAATGGTTCGTCCTCGCACCTGACGACGGAATTGTTCAAGTCCATGACCGGCGCCTATGTCGTGCACATCCCCTACAACGGCGCACCTCCGGCCGCACTGTCGGTGGCAACCGGCGAAACGCACATGCTGTTCAGCGTGCCCTCGGTCGTGATGCCGCATTTGCGTTCCGGGAAGCTCCGGGCGCTTGCAGTGACGAGTGCGACGCGTTTTCCGTTGCTGCCGGACCTGCCCACGGTCGCGGAATCGGGCCTGCCGAAATTCGAATCGCTGACATGGAACGGCATCGCCGTTCCGGCCGGAACGCCGTCCTCCGTCGTGCAGCGCCTGAACCGCGAAGTGGACGCCATCCTCAAATTAGGGGACGTCAAGAACCGCCTGAACCAGGCCGGGCTCGAACCGGCGGGTGGAACTCCGGAGCAATTCAAGGCGCTGATCGAGGCGGAAGCGCGCAAATGGGCCGGGATCATCCGCCGCACCGGCGCCAAACTTGATTGAAACATGGCGGAAAGCCAAGTCTCTGCTATAATCGCAGGCTTCGTCGGGGCGTAGCGCAGCCTGGTAGCGCACTTGCATGGGGTGCAAGGGGTCGGAAGTTCGAATCTTCTCGCCCCGACCAATAGAATCAAAGACTTACAAGAACCAACAAAAAAGCCACCTCCGGGTGGCTTTTTTGTTTCCGCCTTCGACTCAGAACTCCTCCCAGCCATCGGCCTCCGCATTCCTTTGAATCGCGGGACGCCGCACTGCCGGGGCAGCGGGACGGTGGACCGGCAGGGCTGCCGCGGGGACTGGCCGCACCGTGGGTGTCGAGTGACCGCCATTGACCCTGAACACAGCGACCACCTCACTCAGCTTCCTTGCCTCGTTCTGCATCGACTCGGATGCCGCCGCCGCTTCTTCAACCAGAGACGCGTTTTGCTGCGTGACCTGGTCCATTTGGGAAATTGCCGTGTTGATCTGCTCGATGCCGGCAGTCTGCTCCCGCGATGCGGCCGTGATCTCGCCGACGATATCGCTCACGCGCCTGACGCTGTCGACAATTTCCTGCATGGTCACGCCGGCCTGGTCGACCAGCCTGGCGCCCGAGGCGACCTTGTCCACGGAATCGTGAATGAGGCCCTTGATTTCCTTGGCCGCATTGGCCGAGCGCTGCGCGAGCGTGCGCACTTCCGCTGCGACGACTGCGAAGCCTCGCCCCTGCTCACCCGCGCGCGCCGCCTCCACTGCCGCATTCAGCGCAAGGATGTTGGTCTGGAAGGCGATGCCGTCGATCACCGCGATGATGTCAACGATCTTGCGCGACGAGTCGTTGATGGCTTCCATCGTATGAACGACTTCCGAAACCACTGCACCGCCCTTGGAGGCGACTTCGGATGCCGATACGGCAAGCGTGCTTGCCTGGCCGGCATTGTCGGCGTTCTGCTTGACAGTGGAAGTCAGCTCCTCCATCGACGATGCGGTTTCTTCCAGGGAACTGGCCTGCTCTTCGGTACGTGCCGACAAGTCCTGGTTGCCCGCGGCGATCTGGCTCGATGCCGTCGCAATCGTATCGGTACCGGAGCGCACCTGGACGACGATCTTGACGAGGCTGTCGTTCATGTTCTTCAGTGCCGACAACAGGCGCCCCATCTCGTTGCGCGCCGGCTGCGGGAAGGTTTGCGTCAGGTCGCCCGCTGCAATGCCGCCTGCGAGCGCAATGGCCTGCTCCAACGGGCGCGAAATCGCGCGCAGCAGCCAGTATCCCACCACGGCCGCGAGTAGCAGACCGAACGCAAGCGCCGCGATGCACATATTGCGGACCAATACGTAGGTCTGTTGACGTTCCTCGTATTCGCGCTTGGCCACTTCCTCCTGCAGGTGGATCAAATCGTTGATGCCGCGGCGTACCGGCTCGAACAATTTCTCCATCGGGCCGTGCAGCAGTTCCGTGGCCAGCTTGGCATCCTGCGCGCGCACGGCGGCGGCCGCCGGACGCAGCCCCTCGTCCACGAACTTTTTCCGGTCCGCGGCGAACTGCTCGGCAAGCTTCTTTTCCTCCGGCGTCAGGTAGGTCGCCATGTAGGCATTCCAGGTCTCCGTCGCCTTGGCGATGTTGCTATCGATTTGATCCATCAATTTCGCCGCGTCGGCAGGCTCATCGGAAATTGCCTTCGCAATAGACAGCTCATTCTGGTTCAACAGACGGACAATCTGGTCCAACTGTCCCAACGGAACAAGCCGGTCGTCGTACATCGACTTCATCGAATCGTTGGCTACCTTCAAGTTGCCCAGCCCGATCAGCGCGCCGGCAATCAACTGAAGGCACAAAAAACAAAGCACGCCGACCAGGCGTGCCTTAATGGAAAGATTCTGGAACATGGGAGACCCTTGAAACACTTGATTTATATCAAGGATTAACGGCAGGGTTTTCCAGAATCTTTAGTCCGTTTTTTGGGTATGCAGCTTTCACGACCTGCTTGTTTTTTCAGCAAGCATTGTCCGCGCTCTTCAGGGCGACCGTCCCTTGACTGCCACAAGATTGTCAATCTCCAGCTTGGCGTGCTCGATGCTCTCGGTCACTGCCGCGTCGAAATAAAAGCATCCAGGGAAGATGTTCTTGCGGATGCTGACGATCTTGCCGTCTTTCGAGATCTCATATCCTCCGTCGTAGCGACCGGCGTCTTCCGGCGGCGGTATCGGCTCGATGACATACCCTTTGTATTCGATGCGTTGATCGTGCATGATCGCCCCCTTCCCGGGTGCTGCCCGGCATAGCCTCAGGAATTCAACGTCCGCCGGTCCGGTTCGGACGGAGATGAAATCTCTTCCAATGTGCGGTCAACCTGCGCCGAGTGTTTGGTGGCGAGATCACCCAGGGAAACGATACCGATCAATTCCTGCGTATCGTGATCCAGCACCGGCACCCGGCGGATCTGCGAATCCGCCATCTGCTCCATGACCTCGTCGACCGGCTGGTCGTCGAAGCACCAGCGCACCGAGACGGACATCACGTCGGCGACATGGGTCGCGTCCGGTGCCTGGCCGGCGGCGACAGCCCGTATCGTGATATCCCTGTCGGTGACCATGCCGATCAGCCTTTGCCCGTCGCATACCGGCAATGCACCGACGTTCAGTTCATCCATGATCTGCGCAGCACGGCGCACGGTCTCCTGCGGGGTGACGCTTTGCACGTCGCGCGTCATGACTTCGGCAATTCTCTGCATTGCTTTCTCCTGTTCTCGAACAATCGATGGAATACATCTCTTGGTGTGCGGTGGCGCCAGTCAAGTTCCTGCGAGCCGGAACTATCGCGTAAAGGCGGGGACGAACGATTGAATGGCGAAAGGAGCTGAAATGCCTACAGGACCGATCATCGAGGCGCTTCGGCGGGAAGCGCATGTCCTTCACCAGGACGACAGGCTCGACCGCATCATCGACCAGATCGGCGACGCCTCCATCGTCCTCCTTGGAGAAGCCACGCATGGCACGCGTGAGTTCTATCGTGTTCGGGCGGAAATCTGCAAAAGGCTGATCACCGAGAAAGGTTTCGACGCGATCGCCGTGGAAGCCGACTGGCCCGATGCCCTGCACGTCAACCGTTTCATCAAGACCGGAACCGATGTCATCGGCAACATGCATTCCGGTGACTCTCCTCGCGCCATGCGCACTGCCGACGAAGCCTTGCACGGCTTCGAACGCTTCCCGCAGTGGATGTGGCGCAATACCGAGATCGTCGAACTGGTCGGCTGGCTGCGGCAGCACAACATGCAGGTCGCCGACGACAGGGACAAGGTCGGCTTCTTCGGCCTCGACCTCTACAGCCTGCGCAGTTCGATGGAAGCGGTCGTGCGCTACCTGTCGCAAGTCGATCCGGAAGCAGCGCGCCGGGCGCGAGCGCGCTATGCCTGCTTCGACCATCTCGCCGAAGACCCGCAGCGTTATGGCTATGCGGCCAGTTTCGGCATGCGCAAGGATTGCGAAAATGAAGTCGTGCGCCAGCTTGTCGAGCTGACGCAGAACGGCGCCCCGCTCTTCTCCGACAGCGGGCCGGACCAGACGGACGAACTGTTCCACGCCCAGCAAAATGCGCGCGTGGCGCAAAACGCGGAAGCCTACTATCGCGCGATGTTCCAGGGGCGCAATGAATCATGGAACCTGCGCGACCAGCACATGGCCGAAACCCTGGCGGCGCTGCGCACGCACATCATCGACCGGAAAGGCCGGCGCCCGAAGATCGCCGTCTGGGCGCACAATTCCCATCTCGGCGATGCGCGCGCAACCGAGATGGGTGAACATGGCCAGCTCAATCTCGGACAGCTGGTGAGGGAACAGTACGGAATGAGGGATGCATTCCTGCTCGGTTTCAGCACGCACACCGGCACGGTCACGGCCGCGTCGGATTGGGATGCGCCGTCGGAAACGAAGAACGTCAGGCCATCCCATCCCGACAGCTACGAGCGCGTGTTCCACGATACCGGACTCGGCAATTTCATCGTCCCCTTGCGCGACAATGCGGAACTGCGGGGATTGCTCGAAGAGCAGCGGCTGGAACGCGCAATCGGCGTCATCTACCTTCCGGAATCCGAACGCGTCAGCCACTATTTCTACGCAAGCCTCTCGCGCCAGTTCGATGCGGTGATCCATCTCGACGAGACCCATGCGATTCGGCCACTGGAGAAGGCGGCAGCGCACCACGAAGGTGAACTTCCGGAGACCTACCCGACGGGAATCTGAGCAAAAAAAAGGGTTACGCAAGCGTAACCCTAAACTGCTGGGGAACAACAACCTTTACCGTCTTGCGACAGCCGAATTCTTTTAACGCAACAGGCGTCCATCCTTCCCGATCACCGTGATCTCGACGAAGCGCGATCCGACGCGATTGTTCGGCGAGAAATGCAACGTGAAGCCGCCGACGTCATACGCACTCAGGCTCTCCAGCCCGCGGATCACCTTCTCCCTGCTGGGGTTTGGTCCCGCCTTGCGCAGTCCTTCCACCAGCACCTTGGCGCCCACGAACTCCTCGAAGCTGGTGTACGACATCTCGGTTCCCGGCGGCGCGTATTTCTTCATCGCCTGCTGGTACTCCTTCACGATCGCAAGCGTCGGCGAATAGGGATAAGGCATCACTTGCGCGATGCCGATGCCGCGCGCGTTCTCCGGCCCGATGATGCGCACGATCTCTTTCGGATTGACCACCGAGATGTTCACCAGCTGCGCCACCGTCGACGCCGCGCGGATCTGCTTGCTGAACGCCGCCGTGCTCTTGTTTACCGAGATCATCACCACCGCCTGCGGGTTCGCCTTGGCGATCGCCTGCACTGCGGCATCGACGTTGTCGGTGTTCTTTTCGTAGGCGCCGGTGCCCACCACTTCCAGCCCGCGCTTCTTCAGCGCCGCTTCCACGCCGGCCAGGCCCGCCTTCCCGAACGGATCATCCTGGTACATCACGCCGATGCGCTTCATGTTGAGCAGCAGCAGCTGGTCGACGATCCCCTCCGCCTCATCCGCATACCCCGCGCGGATGTGGAAGATGTAGGGATTGAACGGTGTGCGCAGGATCTCGCCGCCGGTATAAGGCGCCACCAGGGCGATGTTCGCCTTTTCCAGCACCTTCTGCTTGAGCAGCTCGCCGACATTGCCGGTGCCGGCGAAACCGATCAGCGCAACCGCGCCGTCCTTCTCGATGACCTCGCGGGTGAGGCGGACGGTCTCGTCGACCTTGTAGCCGTCATCCTTCACCACGTGCCGGATCATCTTGCCGTGCACTCCGCCCTTGTCGTTGACCGACTCGAAGTACACCTTGGCGCCCAGCACCATGTCCTTTCCGGTGTCCGCGAGGACACCGGAGAGAGGAGCCACCTGCCCGATCACGATCTCGTCCGCGCTAAAAGCGCAGATGGCGAAAGATGCTCCCAAACATCCTGCTGCCAACCTCAACCAGACAAGTGGTTTCATGATGCTATCCCTCCATTGTTTTCATCACCGTGGAATGCGTCGTTACCGCTGCAACAGGCTTACGCCTTTTCTTGGCAAACTCCACCAGCTCGCCCACGATGCCGCGGCGGAAGGCCAGCACGCAGACGATGAAGATGGCACCGGTCACGATGGTCACCGACTCGCCCAGCGTGCGGAACCATTCGATGCCGGTCACCATGGCGATCCCGTTGCCAAGTTCGCCAAGTTTGTTTTCCAGCGCGATGATCACGACGGCGCCGACAATCGGGCCGGCCAGCGTGCCGAGGCCGCCGACCAGCGTCATCAGCACCACCAGCCCGGACATGCTCCAGTGCACATCAGTCAGCGTTTCGAAGCCAAGCACTACGGTTTTAGTAGCACCCGCAAGGCCGGCAAGCGCGCCCGACAGCACGAAGGCCAGCAGCTTGTACTTGTCGGTGTCATAGCCCAGCGAGATC
>NZ_DASRXF010000035.1:0-4468 GCF_035654295.1 Noviherbaspirillum sp.
GCTGTTCCAGGTGCAGGTGATGACGGAAATCGTAAGTGCCATGTTTGATACCTGTTGTGATTCCTATAGGGTGCTGCCCGGAGGCGAGCGGTAAATCTCGAGGAGCTGCTGTGCCGCGCGGCTGGCGCAGCCCAGCCCCTCTGGGGCGAAGCCGAAGCGTGTCTGCGGGTCGAAACCGATGAGGTCGGCGACCAGCGATTCCATGTCGTCGTGCAGGCGCAGCTGCCCCGGCGCCGCGGCGTAGACGTCGAGTTCCGGGGTGCCGCCACGGCGCAGCGCGAAGGTCGGCTTGCCGAGGAACAGGCCTTCGAGCACGGTGGTAGCGCAGGGTTCTTCCCAGACGGAAGGCACGACGATCGCGCTGGCTACCGACGCCAGTTTCAATGTCTTGTCCGGATCGCACCAGCCGAGGAATTCGATGCGGTCGCACGCATACTGTTCGCGCATCGCCTTTTCATCCGGCCCATCACCCGCGATGGTGACGTGCATGTCCGGCGGCAGGCGCGGCGCCAGCGCCTTCAGGAACTGGGCCACGCCCTTGGCCGGATAGAGCTTGGCGGCGATGAAGACATGGAAGCCCTTGCGCACCGGCAGCAGCGCGGCGGCACGGCGTACCTTTTCGAGCGCCGACCGGTCGACGAAGTTGTGCACGGTCTTGCCCCACGGGCCGGGGCCGGCGGTGCGCGCGAAGTTACGTGACAGCAGGTCCGACACGAAGACTGTTTTGTGCGCGCGGAAGCTCTCGGCCACTTCGCGGCGGAAGCGCACCACGGCCCATGTCGACACCGCGCGTTGCAGGGCGTTGGGCGAGGGCGTGATGCACTTCGCGCATTCGGCCGGATCGACTGAGGTGCAGACCTCGCCGTCGCGGAAGCGCGTGTGGCGGAAGCAGTCGCCGCCCTGGTCGTGGCGCGTCTGCACGAAATTGATGTGCGGCGGCAGATATCGCGCGACGTTGGGGATATGCCCGTGGTAATGGACGACGTCGTAGTTCGGCGCGTGCCGCATGATGATGCGGGCGAAATGTTTCGCGATCGACGGCCGCTTGGGCGGCATGAACATGCCGAAGCTGATTTCCTTCCAGCCGGCGTGTTGTCCGTTCAGTTCTCCGATGAAGCGGCCGCCGAATTTCCCTTCCTCGCCGCAGACCTCGATCGGATGCTCGTCGCAGCCGAGCAGATCTACCTGATGGCCGGCGCGCACCAGCGCGCGCGCGAGGTTGAGCGCATGCTTGGCGAGCCCGCCCATGTTCGGGTAGGGAATATCTTCGCTGACAATGAGGATGCGCATCGCAGGACTCCTCATGAACGCAGGCGGCGCGCCATTGCCATCATCGCCGCCCGTTCGTCGCCGCCGATGATGAAGAACAGGCCCGCGAGGCCGAGCGTCAGCACCGCCGCAGAGACCACGGCCACGGTCCCGAACAGGCTGTCGGGCGCGAGCCATTTCACCGGAAGCAGGACGCAGATCACCAGGAAGCCGACCGCGAGGCTGCGCCCGAATCCGGAGCGCAGGGTTTCGCCGAAGGCGACCGGCACGGTACGGCCGTGGACGAACACGAGGAAGATGCTGCCCAGCACCAGCGAGGAAGTCAGGTGGCCGGCGGCGGCGCCGACGATGCCGCCGAAGGTGGTGCCGAGGTAGACCATCAGGACGCCGCACAATCCGCTGGCCAGCGCGAAGCGGCCGGTGACGCGCGGGTGACCGAGCGCATCGTTGACCAGCGACGGGATGTTGGTCAGCGAATCGCACAGCAGCGCCAGCGTCATCAGGACCAGGACCGGATAGCCCTGCTGCACGAATTCATCGCCGACCCAGCGGCGCAGGAATTCGTCGCCGGCAAGCACGATGATGCCCAGCGCCGCGAGGTTGATGTAGGTGACGTAGCGCATGACGCCGAGGTAGACCGGATGCAGTTCCGCGATCCGGCCGGCGCCGGCCAGCGCCGAGGCGCGCGGATAGATCACGCTCGACAGGCGGTAAGTCAGCCCGAGGATGCGTCCGGCCAGCGTCACCGGAACGGTATAGAAGGTCAGGGCGACCGGACCGGCGATGGCGCCCACGATCAGCTTGTCGGCGTGCTGGTGCAGGGTGGAGGCGATCTTGCTCAGGTAGGCATAGGCGCTGAACGAGGTCAGCGCGGCACGCACGTCCTTGCGGGGGCGGCAGGGGGCCATGTCCAGCTTGAAGCTGCGGATCATCCAGCACAGGTAGAGCACGTTGGCGGCGGAAACGCACAGGCGGGCGACGATCACGCCGACCACGCCGGCGCCGGCCATCGCGGCGGCCACGGAGGCGAGGTTGACCACCACGCCGAAGAAGGCTTCGCTTTGCGCCGAGCGGTCGTAGCGTTGCAGGGCCTGCGGCACCACCAGCAGGTAGCTCTGTACCTGGGTCAGGGCGAAGCCGAGCGCGCCGAGCTGGAAGGCGAACACCGTCTCGTCGCGCAACGCGTCGGAGACTTCGAAGAAGCGGCCGACCAGCGTCTCGGCGAAGAAAAAGATGGCCGTTGCGCCGAGCAGCCCGAGCGCGCCGTAGAACATGGCGCCGAACCAGAAGGTTTCCGCAAAGCGCCGTCGGTCGCCAGACGCATGGTGTTCGGCAAGGTATTTGATGGCGCCGGAAGTGAGGTTGATGTCGAGCACGCCGAAATACCCGACGACCGAGGTCACCATCGTGACGATACCGAAACCCTCCACGCCGAGCGCGCCGATCAGCAGCGGCACCGTCGCCAGCGCGACGATCATGGGAACGGCGGAACCGCTCAGGTTCCAGAGCGAGTTACGCAACAGCATAGTTCGGATCGTATTGGTAACGGCGCACCTGGACGTTGCGCACGCCCACCGCAATGAAGGGCATGGCCAGCGTCAGTCCGAGCAGCAGCATGGTGCGGAACTCAATGATCGGCGTGCCGATGAGCAGCGTCGGTACCCAGAACAGGAATCCGGCGAAGCCGGCGTCGGCCATCAGCCTCGCATCGCCGGAAAGTGCGTTCCTGTGCCGCCGGTAGAAGCTGACATAGGCCGCCAGCAGGCCGCAGAACAACAGCAGGCCGACGATGCCGGCCTTGAGCACGATGTGCCCGAAGCCGCTGTGGACGAAGCTGAAGTCGTCGCCGTGGTAGGACAGCCGGTCGCGGTCGCCGGTGAAGGTGCCCCACGCGCCGCGCCCGAACAGCCAGTTTCCATCCATGCTCTGCGCGGCAGCGTAGAGTTCGTAGAAACGGCTGTTGCGGATGCCGCGCTCGGGCGCGATGTCGTAGATCAGGGAGGACAGCATGCTTTCGTTGTTGTTGAACTGCAGGCGGTGTTCGTAAAAGATCGAGGCCACGACGGCGAGCAGGGCGGCGCCGAGGATGGCGAACATGAACTTGCGCTTGCCGGGGATGCGCAGGAACAGGAAGACGAACATCAGCCCCAGGCCGATCAGGGAAGAGCGGCGGAAGGACAGGGCGACGGCGGCGATCTCCAGCACCAGGAAGCCGAACAGCAGCGCGCGCTTGAACCAGCCCAGCCTGGCTTCCGGCGACGTCAGCAGCCAGGCGGCGCAGAAGGCGCCGACGCTGGCGACGAAGTTGTCGCTGATGTCGAAGTAGAAGATCTTGATGTCCAGGCCTTCGAAGTTGCGGTAGGGGTTGGCCGTGTCGCCGTCGAACACGAAGTAGCGCACCGCGCCGAACACGCCGCGCGCGGCGGCGAGCAGGATGATCATCCACAGCAGCGCGCGCGAATCCTCCTCGCTGTCGAAGGCCATGATGACGATGTACATGAACACCATCATGTTGATCACGTTGAAGATGCCGTTGTAGCCGAGGATGACGTTGAGCTCGATGCCTTCCATCAAGCCGACGACGACGTGGCCCGCGATCAGGAACACGAAGGCGGCGAAATATTTTCCCATCGAGGGCGCCAGCTGCGGCCCGACCGGATTGGCCAGCCGCTTGAGCAGCGCGGCGAACCCTGCCGTCAGCAGCACCAGGTTCAGCAGCGAGAAATAGAACATGCCGGAACCGCGCGAATAGATCGTGGTCTCGGTGGTCAGCTGGCCCCAGGTGGAGTCCGAAAAGGTGAACAACACGCCGATGAAGCCGAGCGCGACCAGCTGCGGCGCCTTGATGACGAAGCCGAACACGATCGGGATCAGGAACAGGGCGGCAACCAGATTGGTAGTGACCTCGGCGGGTGTCAGGGCAGGTGTCATGGTTGTGCTAGAGGATGTTGTGAACGGGTCGGGTTAGCAGCCCGGCCGGCGCGCCGGGTGGTGGCTCGGCGGCGCAGGACGCGCCGCATCTCTTGCAGGCTCGGACAGGGGATTGCGCCTCCGGTATCCGGCGGCGCCGGCCGGAGGGATCGAAACGCCGCCTCAGGGCTGATGCTGATACTCCGCCTTGAAACATTCATAGGTTTCCTTGATGCCTTCGCCGAGGCGCATGCCCGGGCGCCATCCCAGCGAAGTCAGCTTGGCGGTG